>PATE01000031.1 GCA_002712305.1 Gemmatimonadota bacterium
CCGATACGCCCAGGACACACGCTTCAGAGCGGGAAGAGCCTCGGTCAAGCGGCGCAGTGCCTGGATTCCGTGATGATGATTTCCCAGTCGGTCGATCACGGTGAGCTCGGCCCGAGCAGCCTCCAACTGATCTGCCGTCAGGCGTTCGGCCAACGAGGCGTCATCGAGAGGAATTCGTTCGATGGTCCCTTGTCGGTCCCATCCACCGACGGTTTCCTGAAACTGCAGGCACAGATCGCAGTCGGGGTCGTAGAGCAGTTGTAGTCGGGCGGCTGTTGGCATGATCGTGGTTGCTGAAGACGGGTCAATGTATGAACGTTAGCGACGCTTCTTCCTCGCCCGCCAGTTTTGGGCACCACACCAACAGGCCGATTCTAGTCCAATGCACGCCATCAGTGTCGACACGAAAAGCGAAGATCGAGCCCTGCGATGGGAAGAAGCGGCCGACCCCGTTGCCGGAGCCGGTGAAGTCATCGTCGACATTCACGCGACGGCCGTCAATCGTGCCGATCTGCTGCAGCGTTCCGGCCACTACCCGCCACCCCCTGGGGCTCCCGATATCCTCGGTCTTGAGATGGCGGGCGTCGTCGCCGATCCAGCAGGGTCGGATCTGGCCGCTGGCGACCGCGTCTGCGCCCTGTTGGCAGGCGGCGGATATGCGGAACGTGTCGCGGTGGATGCCCGTCTGCTGTTGCCCGTCCCGGATGATTGGCCCATGACCCGTGCCGCCGCCCTGCCGGAGGTCTTTCTCACCGCTTTTGTGAATCTGTTTGGTGAAGCCGGTCTGCAGGGGGGTGAGACCGTCCTCATTCACGCAGGTGCCAGTGGAGTTGGTAGTGCGGCAATCCAACTCGCGCGTCACGCAGGCTGTCGAGTTCTGGCCAGCGCCGGCAATGACCTGAAACGCGAACGATGCAGGCAGTTTGGCGCCGAGTTTGTCTGCGACTCACGCGACGAGGGATTTGCCGACGAGGTGACGGGTTATCTGAATGGCGCCGGCGTCGATGTCATACTCGACGTTGCTGGCGGCAGTCATCTGTCCCGCAATCTGCACTGCCTGGCGCCAAAGGGGCGCCTCGTGCTGCTGTCGCTTCTGGGGGGGCGAAATAGTGAGATCGATCTTGGGCTGGTGCTGACTCGTCGTCTGCGCATCATCGGCTCCCTGCTGCGAAGTCGACCCGTCGACGAAAAAGCGCAGATCGTGGCAGACTTCCGTGCGCGATTCTGGGACCCCCTTCTCGCAGGCGCCATTCAACCCGTCGTCGACCGGGTGCTCCCCATCGCCGATGCCCAAGAGGCACACGATGTGTTGAGTGCCAACGCCAATGTGGGCAAGGTCGTGCTCGAGGTCAGGGGAAGTGACTGAGAAGGCCATCACCGGCGGCTGCTTGTGCGGGGCGACACGGTGGCGGCCGTCGAGCCCCCGCGTGCCTCGGTGCCGTGCCACTGCGACACGTGCCGGCGAGCCACCGGTTCGGGTGCTGTGGGCTGGTTGATCTTTCCCATTGAGAGTTTCTCCTTCGTGCAGGGAGACCCCGTCGACTATCACACGGAGACCGACGCGGATCGCACCTTTTGCAGAAATCTGCGGCACCCCCCTCACCTACCATCACCACGACGACCGTCCCGATGACATGGACGTGACCACTGGATCCGCCGACAATCCGGATGCCTTTCCACCGACGAAGGACGTCTTTGTGGAGGAACGGCTGACCTGGGTCCCGCGCGTGAAACCGGCAAACAACGATGCAGGAGACAACACATGACGAGCCGCTATAAGGAAATCACTGCCACCGGGACGCCACGCCAGATAGGCGAACAGATCGGCGAAGGCCTGCGCGATGAAATCCGTGGTTTCGATGCCATCGCCATGGAACGAACGCGGAAAGCGGTGTCGATCTCCGACGAGTCCGCTCTGGTGGTGGCCACCGACTCCATAGAGCGGGTGCGAACCTACGCGCCCCACCTGCTCGAAGAGATGGAAGGCATGGCCCATTCGAGTGGAGTCTCGGTAGAGCGACTCATGCTCCTGCAGATCCGCAATCAACTCCAATCGGATGATGGCGGACGCGGTGTCGCGCCTGCCCAGAGGATCGACTCGACCGCCGCCCCGGCGGAGGCGGGATGTACCTCCTTCGCCATCTCTGCCGAGGCAAGCGCCGTCGGCTCCGCCACGGGACAGAACTGGGACAACGACGTCGAGCTGGATCCGCACACGGTGGTGCTCACACGTCGTCCTGACGACAAACCCGCGTTTTCCACCATTGCCCAGGCGGGACTCATCGCCTACATCGGCGTCAGTGATGCCGGCATAGGGGTCTGCCTCAACACCCTGCCCGCCCCCGCCAGAGAACGCGGTGTCCCCCACTATTTCACCGTGCGAGCCATCTTCGAAAGCCGCAGTCTGGACGAAGCTGCAGCCGCGGTGCGTCGCGCCGAACGGGCGATCCCCGCCAACATCATGCTCGCCACACCTCAGGGCCCGGCCGATTTTGAGGTCACCCTCGACGACGTGTTTGTCTTGCGGGATGACGACGAGGATGGCGTGGTGACCCACACCAACCACTGCCTGCACGAGGATCTGGTAGACATCAACGACGAGTTTCCAGAGTTGATCGAATCGGTGCCGCGCAAGTGCCGGATCGATGAGCTGCTGGGTGCCGCCGAACGCCCCATCGCCCGTGATGACATCGAGTCTGTGCTGTGCGACCATGACAATCACCCGCGTTCCATCTGTCGCCATCCGAATGACCACCCCACCACAGGCTGGTGGTCGAGTGTCTTCTCGATCCTGATCGAAGCGGACAACGGCCGCATGCACATCAGTCGCGGCAATCCCTGCCAAAACCCGTATGAGACCTACGAATTGAACTGAGGCCCTGAACAGGACGGTGACGCATGGCGACGCTGCATGGCACCATCATCGACGCACAGACCAACGAAAAGATCGACGCCAAGGTGCATGTACTGGACCCGGGTGGAAACTTCGTTCATCCGGGCGGGGCGATGCTGAAGAATGGACCGGGCACACCCTTCTTCTTCGCCCCCGACGGCGAGTTCACCGTGAACACGGGCCGAGGCAGAACGGATATCCTCGTCGAACGCGGGACTGAGTACAAACCCCAGCGTGTTGTGCTCGAAGCTCCCGCATCGGGCATTGTGGACACGGAGATTCGCATCGAGCGGTGGGTGCATCCCCAGCAGAACCATTGGTATCCGGGCAACACCCACATCCACTACGATGAGAACGAAACGCGACCCGACGATCGGCTGGGTATCGACTGCTCCGTCGAGGGGTACAATGTCACCGTCGTGAGCATCCTCGACCGCCGGCAGCTACCCTACGCGAGCAACAAGTTTCCCATCGGCGTGATGAATGACTTCACCACCGCCCACCACGTGGTCGACATTGGCGAAGAGAATCGTCACTATGGCGAAAAGTCACCTTGGGGGATGGGGTACGGGCACGTCATGTTCCTCAACATCCGCAACCTCGTGCAGCCCGTGAGCCGGGGGCACACACTCACTGCCCAGTTCGATCCGGACTACCCACCACTGTGTACGTGCTGCGACGATGCCATCGACCAGGGCGGTCTGGTGATCTGGTGTCACAATGGTCGAGGTATGGAGGCACCCGTGGCAGCCGCTCTTGGCAAACTCGACGCCTTCAATCTCTTCGATCCGTTCTGGATGGATCCCGAATACGACCTGTGGTACAAGCTGCTCGACTGTGGCCTCCGACTGCCGGCCTCTACGGGGACGGACTGGTTCGTCTGTTCCAACAATCGTGTGTACGTGCACACGGAAAAGGAATTCTCTTACGAGAGTTGGATCGATGGCATGAAAAAGGGGCGCACCTTCATCACCAACGGTCCCGTCATCGACATGACCGTCAATGACGCCCCGATCGGAGCTACCCTTCTGATGGATGGGGGTGGGATCCTCGAAGTGGAAGCGACCTTTCAGTCTCACTATCCCGTCGATGCGGTAGAGATCATCGTGGATGGCAGGGTCGTGCACCGAGAAACCGCCGCCGGTGGTGGTTTCGATTCGGGGGATGCCTTTTCCGGCAGCGTGCGGTGCCAGGCGGTGGCCGAACGTGACGGTTGGGTGGCGGCGCGGCTTTGGGGACACAGTCGAGACAGCTTCAACCAGTCCCTCTACGCCCATACGAGTCCGACGTGGTTCTCTTGCGGTCGACCGTCAGGGAATCGACCCGACAGTGCCCGCTTCTTCCTCGATTCCATCGATGAATCGCTGAAGTGGATCGACACGGTGGGACGATACAACACCGATGACCAGCGGGAAGAGGTCCGCGATCTGTTCCGACGGGGCCGCGAGGCGTACGCCGAACTCGAGAAGAACTGACCGAGCAGATCTGCTGACAGAACGCATGGAGGCCGGCGAATCGATGATCCGCCGGCCTCGTTCTGCCTATGTGGGACTGTCTGTGTAGGACGTGTCGGTTACTCTTGTTCAGCCAACCAGCGTTCGGCTTCGATGGCGGCCTCGTGTCACTTCGAAGGAAATCGCCCTATTCCTGTTCAGCCAGCCAGCGCTCTGCTTCGATGGCAGCCATACAGCCCGTGCCCGCCGCGGTGACCGCCTGGCGGTAGACGTGGTCCTGCGCATCACCGCAGGCGAAGACGCCCTCCACATTTGTCCGCGTCGAGTCGGGCGCGGTATGAAGATATCCCGTTTCATCCATGTCGAGGACACCCTCGAAAAGAGATGTGTTGGGTTTGTGACCGATGGCGACGAAGAAACCCTCGCAGGGGATCTCGAAGCTCTCGTCCGTGTCGACATTCTTCAACCTTGCGCCCGTGACCTCCATACCATCGTCCGAACCCAGTACTTCCTCGACCACAGCGGGTGTCACGAATTCGACCTTCGGATTGTCCCGCACGCGCTGTTCCATGATTCTGGATGCACGGAACTCGTTACGGCGATGCACGACGGTCACCTTCGAGCCGAACTTCGTCAGATAGTTCGCTTCCTCCATGGCGGTGTCGCCCCCACCGACGACGACGATCTCCTTGTCGCGAAAGAAGAACCCATCGCAGGTGGCGCAGGCCGAAACGCCGTGACCCATCAGACGCGTCTCCGACTCCAGACCCAGCAGACGAGCCGAGGCCCCAGTGGCGATGATGACCGAGTCTGCCGTGTACGGTGTTCCCTCAGCGTCGATCTTGAAGGGCCGCTCGGAGAAATCGACGGCTGTCACCGTCTTGAACTGCGTCTCAGCACCAAACTTCTGCGCTTGTTCGCGGAATTTCTCCATCATCTCCGGTCCCATGATCCCGTCGGGGAAACCGGGGTAGTTCTCCACATCCGTAGTGATCGTCAACTGGCCACCGGGCTGAGTTCCCTCCAGCACGAGGGGCGCAAGATCCGCCCGTGCCGTGTAGAGGGCGGCGGTGAATCCAGCGGGCCCTGATCCGATGATCAGAACCTTGTAGTGCTTGGCGTCTGCCATGGTGCAAAAACTCCATAGAGGTTGAATTGTCATCACGTAGAATCTCTGAAAGATTCTACTGCACGCAACCACAAGACCAAGACCGTCCCAAACCATCGAGCCCGTGGGCAGGGCGACTACACGATGCGGTTGGGAACGGGACGATCTTCGAGACCGGCCAGCAGATTCTCGATCGACATCTCGGCCATGCCATCGCGCGTCTGCTGCGTTGCCGACCCCAGATGGGGTAGCAGCACGAGTCGCTCTTCGGCGAGCAATTCGTGGTCCCGGGGCAGGGGCTCCGGGTAGGTCACATCCGTCGCTGCGGCGTGCAGATGCCCCGAGCGCAGGCAGGCCAGCAGCGCATCCTGATCCCAGACGGGGCCCCTGGCCGCGTTGACGACGACAGCCGTCGACTTCATGAGGGCAAATTCGCGTGCACCGATCATCCCTGTCGTCTCGTCGGTGAGAGGCATGTTCAGGGCGATGAAATCGGACCGCTCCAGCAGTTCATCAAGAGCAACCCGCGTGGCCCCGAGATCGGCCTCGGCTTTCTCATTGCGATTCCGATTGTGATAGAGAATCGGCATACCGAAGCCGATCGCCCGCTTGCCTACCTGGTAACCGATCCGTCCCATGCCGACAATCCCGAGGATACCACCGGTGATCTGCTGACCGAGCATGAAACTCGGGTCGTATTGAAGGAAGTCCGGACCGCGGGCAAAGTGATCTCCACGCACCACGTTGCGCGCCGCCGCCATCAACAGTGCCCACGTCAAGTCGGCGGTGGTATCGTCCAGCACACCTGGCGTATTGCCCACGGGAATCCCCAGTTCCTTGGCCGCCTCCTGATCGATGTGATCACAACCGACGCCGAAGTTGGCGACGATCTTCAGTCGCGGGCATTTCTGCATCAGTTCGCGGGTGACGGAGAAATGGCCATACGCGTAGATCGCATCGATCACGTCGAAATTCGTATCCGGATCCGGTTCGTGATCCCGCCACCAGTGCAACTCGATATCTGCCTGATCCAGCAGTCTTGTGATGGTCACATACGGTTCGACATCTGATTGAATCAGCACCTGCCAGGTCATGGATCCTCACTCGAAAGCGCTTGATGGTCTTGTTGCCAAGGGATGCTCGTTTCTGGGAGCGCAAGATAGTCGACCTGGACGCCGTCGAGAAAGGGACCCATAGAAAAAGGGTCGCTCCGAGCATGTCGGCGCGACCCTTTCCAAGGCACTGTGTTTCTTAAGCTCTGTGTTCCTATGCTCTGTGCGACGACTCGCGATCGATGTCGTCAGACGACCAGATCGACCCCATCCGATGGCGCAACGGGCTCCGGAGCAACGGGCGCCTCCGGTGCGGGTCGTTCGGCGGCGGCCACGTTGGCCTCGGCGACCTCCACTCGATCCACCTCGGTGCGAGTCCGTTCAGGCGGCGCGGCGGCGGGTTCGGGCGTGGGACTGACACGTCCCTGGCCGCGTGTCTCGAGACCTTCTCCAGCGACGATCCCGTCCAGGCGATTGACCTGGCGCTGTAGATCGTTGAACCGGATGCGCAGCACCGTGCGTTCCGTCTGACTCGTGCCGTCAGAGTCGATACGGCTCGCCACAGCTTCTAGACTGGCAACCAGTCGTCCAAGCCGCTGTTGGGCCCGTTCACGTGGCGATGCATTCGGATTGGTGGCCGCGTTGGGTGCGGCAGCGGCGGCGTTGATATCAACGGTAGCCATGATTCACCTCGTGGGGCGGAAGGTGTGCGTGGCATCCATGCCCACCTATCAGATTCCAGCAACCCGTGGGTTGAAGAAAAATCATCCAGGGCGTACCTTGCAACTCATTGTACTGGTACAATATGCGGTATTCGTGCAAAGTCAACCACAAAAGTCTACTATGCTCATTGCCAACCCCCAGGGCCACTATCACTTCCTCAAGGGGATCGATCCCTACTCCTGTGGCGTCGTGGCCGATCCAGGGTACGAGATTGTCTTCGTCACCCTCCGGTCACCGACGTCCTGGAAGGAGGGATTCCACCTAATCGATCGTCATCTGGAAAAAGCGGAATGCGATCGTACATCACTGTGCAGCATTCAGTTACGATGCCCTGCGCCCTACCCGATGCAGGGATTCATCGACTTCAATGAGACCTACTGTCAGGTGCTGAAGGATTGGGGGCTCTACCTCGACAACCTCAATCCCCTTGCACGAACGAATGTCTCTCCCGCCTATTCGCCCCCGACGGAGCCGCAGATGCACGCCTTCGGCTACATCGTGAAGGCCGAATCCGACCAGGTGAAGCCCAGTCTTGTCGTCGCTGGTGCGGGCGAATTGCGCGACGGTGTACTCGATGAGGCAGGCATTATCTGTCGTGGGGACACCTCACCTGAGGCGATGCGGAAGAAGGCGGATTACGTGATGAAGGTGATGGAGACCCGTCTCGACGGATTGGGCGCCCGCTGGGATCTGCTGAACGTTATCAATGTTTACACCGTCTATCCCATCGACGGGTTTCACGAAGACATCATCCTGAACCGTCTCGGCCCCGCTCGTCGCATGGGTGTCCATCTGCACGACACCCGACCACCGGTGGAAGGCATCGATTTCGAGATGGACATGCGGGGCGTCAACCGAGAGTTGGTACTGTAAGCTCCAGCCAGTCGATGTTCGGCGCACCTCCAGAGACACACAGCGCCCCCGCCATGGCCGGTCCGGGATCCACATCCTGCAGCCACCAATGATGCGCCGAGCCCTCTACCACCGACAACAACTCGGCGGGCAGCGACCGGTCAACGCGTACGACGAATTTCCCCAGCCCCAGTGTGATTCCGCGCCCCGTCGCTTTCATGTACGCTTCCTTCGACGTCCAGCAGCGAAAGAATCCTGACCGTCGCTGATCGGGATTTAGCGCCATGAGCTCCGCCAGCTCCGGGCCTGCGAAGAAACGACGAGCCACTCGTTCCCATCCCACCTCGCGCTGCGTGCGTTCCACATCGACACCGAGATCGCGCCCGCGCGCAAAAGCCATGAGCGCTGCGTTTCCTGAGTGACTCACATTGAAGTGGAGATCCGTCTTCGGATGCTGGAGAAACGGCTTGCCGTGTTCAGCGTAGGCGAATTCCAGCTGGTGCGGCTCTGTTTCCAGATAGGCACCGAGCAGATGGCGCAGGGTTCCACGGGCCACTGCAAAACGCTGAGATTGTCGAGAGGCTCGGAAGCGATCGGCGCGAGCCCGCTCACCGTCGTCGAGTAACGCGTGGCATCCTTCGTAGACCGCATCGGAGGCGTCAAGGTCGATGCGCCAGAGGTGAACGCCGTCGCCGGCGATGGCCGGGGGCCGGTCGACGGAGCGCCAAATGCATGAATGGGGAGATGAGTTGGGCATGACAGCAAAAGTAGCTGCCTGGCGAGGTCTGTGTCAGATCAGCGATCTGACCTCATGAACTGTGCTCCTCCTTGTGGAATCCTGCAGTCGTCGAATCCCTTCGATCAGGCCCTCGACGCGACATGGTTTCTGTAGATAACCATAGGCGCCGTGCTGGAAGGCCAGCGAAGAGCTGGCCGCATTGCCCACAGCGGAGAGGATGACCACTGCCAGATTTGGTGCCAGCTCGTGTGCCTTGGTCATCAGTTCGATACCACCCATCTCCGGCATCTCGAGATCGCTGATGACGATGTCGGGGCAGTCCTGTCTCAACATCTCAAGTGCATCATGGCCATTGCTGGCCGCACGCAGATGGTGCCCGCGATCTCGCAGGGCGTCCCCCATGACGCGCAGGAAGGTGGAGTCGTCGTCGACGAGCAGGATATTCACGGCAGGATCTTCATGGCAGAATCTTCGAAGTGGCGCTCACGGACTGATCTGCACCGCGAGGTCGAAGAAGTCGGCAAAGAGGAAGAAGTCGGCAAAGAGGAAGAAGTCGGGGAAGTTGACGGAGCCGTCCCCATTGAGATCAAACCGTGCATCCTGCGTGCCGAAGGCATCCGCACAGAGGAAGAAGTCGTCGAGATTCACCCCGGCCGAGCCGTCGAAATCACCCGGCAGATCCAGTTCAATGGCATCGCTGCGTAGTGCCACGAGAGCCGAAACCGCACGGATCTCGTCCTCCACATCCAGGCGGTCGAGGGTTACTTCCGTCAGCACGATCTCCGTCTGGCCGTCGAAACCCTCCTGCACACGGAATCGCAGGGACCCCAGCGTGGCGGGCCCACTCGCCCCCGAACCACCACTCAGCGATGTCCCTCCCACCGTGAGTTGCCCGGGCAACTGACTCACCAACGGCACCAGCCTCGGCAGGAAGTCACCCTGCACAAAACTGCCCGGTACATAGGCGACTTCCATCGCGTCGAAGGAGAGCTGTCCCGATTATCCACGAACCGGTTGCCTGTCGACGATGACCAGTTCGATCGTATACAGCAGACCTACCGCAACGTTTCCGAGCATGCGAAGACCCTGGTTTCCTGGCCCGACGATGAAGTCGAGCAGCACGGGCGAATCACCCTCGCCGCCAAGGGCCTGCAGCTCCAGTTCTACCGTGCTTCTTCTCGAGGGCGTCCTGCGAATCGTCATCGTTGACTTCGATCTGGACCCTGATTAGCCTAAAGCGCAAATCGACTCAGAAGATCGCCACTTACGATTCCCCCAGGAGCACGTGTGACCATGGGTACGAAGCCCACCTATCCGGACATGACCGACAACGGCCGCTATAACATCATCGGCACACGTCCAATTCGCCACGATGGCGAGGACAAAGTGACGGGACGCGCCGTGTATGGCGCTGACGTGAGACCTGCCGACCTGCTACACGGAAAGATGCTGCGCAGCCCCCACGCCCACGCCCGCATCAAGAGCATCGACACGTCCAAGGCGCTCCAGGTTGAGGGTGTTCACGCCGTCGCCACCGCTGACGACCTGGTATCCACCGTCGACAAGATGTCGAGCATCGGTGAAACGACCGTCAACATCCGCGAGCTTGCATCGAACTCGCTTGCTTCAGGCAAGGTGCTGTACAAGGGGCATGCCATCGCTGCCGTCGCCGCCGCGAACCCGCACATCGCGGAGGAAGCTCTTCAGCTGATCGATGTTGAATACGAGGTACTTCCTGCCGTCGTCGACGTGCTCGAAGCCATGAAGGATGGCGCCCCCCTGCTCGACGAGAATCGCACGACAAGAGAGTTGGGCGAAGATTCGGGCAAGAAATCGAACATCGCCTCCCACAACCAACAGGACATGGGCGACATTCAGGCTGGTTTTGCTCAAGCTGATGTGGTCGTTGAGCGGGAGTTTCGCACGGCCACGATCCACCAGGGGTATATCGAACCCCACGTGACCACCGTCCTGTGGAAACAAGACGGCTCCATCACGGTTTGGGTCAGCACGCAGGGCGCTTTCCAGATTCGCGAGCAGGTCGCTGAGGTGCTGCAGGTACCGATCTCGAAAGTGAAGGTAATTCCCTGTGAGATTGGCGGTGGCTTTGGTGGCAAGTTCCCCATCTATCTGGAACCTGCGGCGGCAGTGTTGTCTCACAAGACCGGTCACCCCGTCAAGATGGCGATGACGCGAGCCGAAGTGTTCGAAGGTTCGGGACCCGCGCCAGGCGGCTACATCAAGTGCAAGATGGGCGTCACCAATGATGGTCGCATCGTCGCTGCCGAAGCCTACATGGCCTACGAAGCGGGTGCGTTCCCCGGGTCGGCCGTAGGGGCAGGTGCAGCCTGCATCTTTTCGCCGTACAACATCCCGAATGTTCACATCGATGCTTTCGACGTGGTCCTGAACAAACCCAGGTCCACAGCTTATCGAGCCCCGGGGGCGCCGAATGCGGCGCATGCTTCCGAGTCGGTTCTCGATGAGTTGGCTGCCAAGATCGGTATGGATCCGCTCGAGATTCGCTTGAAGAACTCAGCCCGTGAGGGCACACGCCGTGCCGATGGCACGGTGTTCAAGCAGATCGGTTGTGAAGAGACGGTGCAGGCCTCGATCGACTCAGAGCACTACAAGAGCCCGAAGGCGCCTGGTGTCGGACGCGGTGTAGCGAGTGGTTTCTGGTTCAACGGGGGCGGCCAGTCGGCGGCAGCGATCGTCGTGGCAACAGATGGCACGGTAAGTCTGCTGG
The DNA here is from genome assembly GCA_002712305.1 of Gemmatimonadota bacterium. Taxonomy (GTDB): domain Bacteria; phylum Latescibacterota; class UBA2968; order UBA8231; family UBA8231; genus UBA12574. Next base: position 11,571 of record PATE01000031.1, read on the forward strand.
AGGGATCGACCGACATCGGTGGTTCGAGAGCCTCCATGGCGATGATCGTGGCAGAGACCCTGGGAATTGGCATCGACGATGTGAAGCCAGCCGTCGTCGACACCGATTCGATCGGTTATCACGACGGCACAGGTGGCAGTCGGGTGACCTACGCCACCGGGCACGCCTGTTACAATGCCGCCCTCGACGTTCAGGAGAAGATGGCGGAACGTGCGGCGCAGCAACTGGAAGTGGAAGAAGGCAGCGTCGAATGGCGCGACAATACCTTCGTGTGCACATCCGATCCGTCGAAGTCGCTGACCTTCGCTGAAGTCGCAGCTCAGCAGGGCTCGACGGGAGGCCCCATCGAAGGCACGGGCTCCATCAACGCCTCGGGTGCGGGAAATGCCTTTGCGACACACATCGTCGATGTCGCGGTCGATGAAGAGACAGGCAAGGTTCAGGTCCTTCGCTACACAGCTGTTCAGGACGTGGGCAAGGCGATCCATCCGAGTTACGTGGAAGGACAGATCCAGGGGGGTGCCGTCCAGGGCATCGGTTGGGCGCTGACGGAGGGTTACTTCTACAACGAGGACGGGGCGATGGCCAATCCAACGTTCCTCGACTACCGAATGCCGACCGCGCTGGATCTGCCCATGGTCGAATGTATTCTCGTGGAAGTTCCGAATCCGGCCAGTCCCCACGGCATACGTGGTGTCGGCGAGGTGCCCATCGTACCGCCCATGGCGGCCATCGCCAATGCCATCCACGATGCCATCGATGTGCGCCTCACCGAGTTGCCCATGAGCCCCGACAAGGTACTTGGGGGTTTGCAGGGCTCCAGCCAGTTCGGCGAAGCTGCTGGCTGAATACCTGCGACACTAAACGAAGAGGGCCACCGACTTGTGAATGTCGGTGGCCCTTTCTTGTTCTTGGCTTTGGAGGTCGCTTCCGTCAGCGCGTGGCCAGGGCCGACGCAACGGTGTTTTTGAATTCGTCTGCCTGTATNGGCTTGGCGACAAAGCCGTCGAAATCATACTCGCGGATGTCACTGTCCTGAACGTAACCTGACAGGGCCAGCACGGGCAGATTTGGATGGNACTCACGCAGCTTCGTCAACAGCGTNTAGCCATCCATATCCNNCATCTTGATGTCGGTGATCACCAGATCGGGTTTGGTTTCCATCGCCGTTTCCAGCGCCTCGGCGCCGTCCTTGGCGACGACAACATCGTAGTCAGCGAGAATNTCGCAAAGAAGTCGTCGTACGGATTCCTCATCATCGACGACGAGAACTCGGCGATCGGACGACGACGAGAGCTGTTCGTCGATGCGGGCCTTTGCCGTATCCATGTCTGTCCCCGTCTCCTTTGCCAATAGAGAGAGGGCCAGATCGACGCGTTTCTGCAATTGCGAGACCGCGTCCTGAGTGATCAACAGTTCCTTCTGGTACTCGCGCATGCGCTCTGTGTCGTCGTTCATCTTGCCGGCGAGAATCTCCACGACATTGCGCAGGATCTTGGCCNGGGCATCAGCGTCAGTCTTCAGCGNCATGTCGAGGGCAAGTTTCTTGAACACCAGGACGTTGCTCGCCTTCGTCGCCTTCACCGCCGATGTGCGTGGCTGTTTGGTGACGATGCTCAGTTCGCCGATCGTGGCGACCGGTTGGATTCGCGCAATCTCTGAGTCATCCGGCGCGTACACGACGGCCTCACCGCTGAGCAGGATGTACATCTCGTCACCGGGTGTGTTGGCAGCGCACACGACTTCCCCCTCCTCCAGGCACCGAGCACCTTCTGGATCTGCGTTGGACCCAGCCCGTCGAAGAGCGAAATCTTGCGGATCACCTGGATGAGCTTGTTCACGCGTTCGTTTGACAAGGAATCTACTCCGCAGTGCACCGGCGTCCGGCTCAGATAGCAGTCGGGCGCCGAAGGGGCGGCGGGGAGCCGTCATCTGCCGTGATACCAGGCCAAGAGCCAGATCGTCAACGCAAAATCGAGAGGGGAGCGCTCTTGATGCCACCGTGGTGGAGCGCGTTGTTTCTCTGATTCCACNCCGTCGTTCACAGCCAACGAAACAAGAATCGATGCCGCGCCCTGTATCACCCCAGGCCTTCCTCGACACGATCGTGCCCGTCNTGCGTCAATGCGCCGAGGCATCACTGATCTTCCACGGCAACGTCGTCGATATCGGCAAAAGCGCCGATCGCAGCTTGACGGGGAAGAAGGCGCAGACCGCCTCGGCGGCACTCACCGTCCTCGATGGGGCCTTTCAGGATCTGATCCTCGGAGCCGTGTACGCCCGGTTTCCGCACCTGCGCTGTATCGCGGAAGAGAAGACCGCCATGCGTCAGGCCTTTGCTGGCAACGAAGGTGATGATGTCGTAATCCTTGACCCCATCGACGGTACACTGCATTTCCAGAAGGGCGACGCCCCCTACCACATCAGCATCGGGCTGTGCCGTCGAGGACAAATGATCGCTGCCGCCGTCGCTCGTCCGACGGAGGACAAACTCTTCACAGCCATTCGTGGCCGGGGTGCCTGGAGGCAAATAGGTACATCAAAAGAACGACAGCTTCGTGTGCCTCGAAAGCCACGGACACGAAAGGCCTTCATCTCCTCGAAGGCCCGTCCCTTCCAGAAGCCGGCATGTGAGCGCCTGGATCCACAGGAGTATCCCATCGGCGCCGCTCTCGTGCTCACTCAACTGGCAGAGGGCGACCTTGCAGCCTACCTCACGCGACAGGTGGAGACCTACGATGTGGGCCCTCCTTCGTTGATCGCTGAGGAAGCGGGCGTTCGCTGCATGCTCGGAGATGGACGCCCACCCCAGTACGATCGCCGACAGAAGTTTCCCTACTACTTGGCTGCTGCGAGCCCCGAGTTGTGTGCGTTTTTACTCAGCGTGCGTCGCAAGGCAGCAGGAGAAGCATCTTGACCGACCTGAGTCAGATTCGGGGTATTCTCCCCGTCGTTCATATGCCGTACCACGCCGACGGCCAGATCGATTTCGTCACGTTACAGAAAGAGGTGGACTATCTGTTCGATACCGGGGCCCATGGCCTGTGCCTGGCCCTCGTGTCGGACACCTTGAGATTGACTGCGCAGGAGCGCCTTGAGATGCCGGCGCACCTGGTGCGCTTCGCCGACGGACGGGGCCCGGTCACGATCAGTGTGGGCGCCGAAAGTACGATTCAATCCCGTGCCTTTGCACGGGCCGCCGAGGACGCAGGTGCGGCGGCGGTAATGGCCATCCCACCTCTGTCACAGGGCCTGGCAGAGGCTCAGTTGCGCGAATACTTCGAGGAACTGCTCGACGAAATCGAGATCGGTGTCTTTGTGCAGGACGCCAGTTCGTACGTAGGCGAGGCGATGAGCCTCGAATTCCAGGCGAACCTGTTCCGCAAGCATGGACCTCGTGTGCTGTTCAAACCCGAGGCATCACCACTGGGTCCGTGCATCAGTGGATTGCATGAACTCACCAACGGCGAGGCATCGATCTTCGAAGGCAGCGGCGGCCAGCTGCTCATCGACTCCCATCGGCGTGGTGTGAAGGGCACCATCCCAGGGGTCGAGATGCTGGATGGCCTCGTGGCCCTTTGGAATGCTTGCGAGGCGGGCGACTGGGACCGCGCCTACGAGGTCTACTATCCCGTCTGTGCCATTGCGACGCTGCAGATTCAGGGTGGTCTCGACGGCTTCATTGTCTCAGAGCGCTACATGCTCCACAGACAGGGGTTGTTTCCCAACCAGGTGCACCGCGGCCCACTGGCCTTCCATCTTGATGAAGGAACGCGACAGGAGATCGATCGACTCTACGACCGGCTCCAGGCGGTGCTGGCTGCATGACGGAAGCGATGGCCGGCTCCGCTCGAATGCAGGCCGTCCAGGCGCCGGTCATCCCAGATGTGGCGGCCCTGCTGAGAGAGTGTCCTGAGGCGATCTCCTTGGGCCAGGGTGTCGTCCACTATCCTCCGCCGCCTCAGGTGTTCGACGCCGTGAGACAGTTCGGGGGACAGGCCGACGACCATCACTACCGGGAAGCGGCAGGGATTGCGCCTCTGTGTGACGGTCTCCGACAGAAGTTGTCGGCCGACAATGGCATCGTTCTGGATGAGGCAACACAGGATGTGTTCGTCACGGCCGGCAGCAACATGGCCTTCTACCACATCGTGTTGTGTCTGTGTGATCCCGGTGACGAGGTCGTGGTCATGTCGCCGTTCTATTTCAATCATGAAATGGCCATCGCCATGGCCAATGCCAAGGCCGTTGTCGCTGAGACGGATGCCCGGTACGGTCTTCAGCCCGATGCGGTTCGTGACGTCATCACTCCCAGAACGCGAGCCGTCGTCACCATCTCACCCAACAATCCCTCTGGTGCGGTATACGACGAGGACGCGCTGCGACAGGTTAACGAACTGTGTTGCGAGAAGGGCATCGTCCATATTAGCGACGAGGCCTACGAATACTTCACGTATGACGGGGTAAGGCATCACTCGCCGGCGACCTTTTCCGACAGTGCCGATCACACAGTATCTCTGTTTTCCTTTTCGAAGTCCTACGCCTTGGCCAATTGGCGGGTTGGCTACATGGTTGCGCCCCGATGGCTCTTACGGGGCCTGCAGAAAAGCCAGGACACAATCCTGATCTGCCCTCCCGTGGTTTCGCAGCACGCTGCCCTGGGGGCGTTGCAGGCGGGACGCAGCTATTGTGACGCCTATATCGAAGGGTTGGAGAGGGTGCGTTCCATGGCCCTCGATCACCTGTCGGTACTCGGCGATCGATGCACGGTGCCTACGTCGGACGGTGCCTTTTATCTGTTGGCTCGTCTGTCGTCGCAACTCGAACCGATGCAGGTGGTGGAACGGCTCGTTCGCGAGCATGGCGTGGCTGCCATTCCGGGCAGCGGTTTCGGCCTCCAGGACTGCTACTTACGAATCGCCTATGGTGCCCTCGACGGTGAAACGGTTGCTCTTGGAATGGACCGACTGGTCCAGGGACTGCGCAGAATCCTCGACTGACAGGAACCTGATCATTCTCGGGTCGTCACATCATCTTGACACTCCTAAAACACACGGCTATCTTGCGTACTGAGAGTGACCTGAATTCACGAACAGTCTGCCCTTTCGGAAGTTTTCCACTCATAGATGTGGAACTTCGACAATGTTTTACCGGCATTCTGGTGAGTTGGTCGCTCTTTTTTTATGCCCACGCTCAAGCATACACACAGGTTCAGTCTCCATCTGTCGAACGACGACCGACCCCCGTCGGCCAGACCGTCGAACGAACCCTTGAATCCCACTATCCTGCGCCCTTGGCGTCATCTTCGACGCCTGCTGCTGTTCCTCGCGATCCTCGGCCAGAGCCAGGCCCAGGGACAGAATCTGCAGGCAACTCCAGACCCGGTGGACTTCGGCGCCATCCGTCCGGGTGAGTCCGCCCGTGAGTCGGTACGACTGACCAACAGTGGCTCTGATCGTGTCGAGGTGCATGTGGAGACGTCCGGCCCCTTCGCCGCGGCGAAGGGTACCCTCTTCGTAGACGCGAACGCCCACACAGATCTCGAACTGACATTCAACGCCGGCGATCCGGGGACATACGATGGTGCCCTCGAGCTGGCGATGCCGAAGCTCTTTGGCTCTGACAAACTCCATGTCACGCTGACGGCCCGCGTGGAGACACCCGTTCTGCTCGTGAATCCAGTGCGTGTCGCCTTCAATGATGTCGTCGTCGGGGCCACGTCCGCCCTGTCGGTGGAACTGGCCAATCCGACCGACGTGGGTATCGTGATCGATGCGTTGAGAGTCGAACCGGCTGACGCCTCTTTCCGGCTGGAAGAGGATAGAGGCGGGGAGTTGGCGGCGGGTGCCAAGCGTCACCTGACCGTGACCTTTGCCCCTGATTCCGGCGGTCCCCACACGGGCCACATACGAGTGCGTTCAGTGCACTTACCCGACGGCAGCGTGACCATTGGCCTGCAGGGATCGGGGCTGGCACCCGAGTTGGCCACCTCGCCCCTGCCGCAGGTTGGTTTTCGACTTGGCCCCCACGACGTAGGCACCACGAGTCAGCGATATCTGACGCTGCTGAATCAGGGCCTCGCAGATCTCTCGATCTCTTCGATACGCACCATCGGTGGGGGTCTCAGTGTCAGCGACTCGAGTCTCTCCATCGCCCCTGGTGAACGAGAGGATATCACCCTCTCCTACGCACCTCGATATGAAGGCCCCCTGCAGGGACAGATTGTTCTTCTTACCGATGACCCGCAACGAGGCGAGGTCGTGATCCCCGTGTCCGGGTCGGCCCAGGTTGGCCCCCCTCTGGTGGAGATCCTCAACCGATCCACGATTCACTTCGGCGCCGTGCCCCTCGGACGACTGGCTCGCCAACAGGTACTTCTGTGGAATCGAGGCGGATCCCCGTTCACGGCACAACTCGAACTCGAGGGCGGCGTACACCCCGAATTCGAACTGGAGACGGGTGCCGCGCTGCTGCAGCCGGGTGAAAGCGTCAAAGTGGAGATCCTCTTTCGACCGAAGGAGATAGGTGATCGACGAGTCGGTCTATCGGTGCAGACCGAAACGGGAACTCATCGCTTTGAGCTGACCGGTACGGGCAAGTTCTTGCAGTTGAGTCCCACGACCTACGACTTCGACCGGGTCCCCGTGGGTGAATCGGTCAGTGCCGTCATCGATCTGGCCAACATCGGAAACTCAGACTTCACCATCAGCAGGTTGCAGTCGACGAGCGACGACTTCACCCTGTATACGCAGGCGTCTCAGGACAACAAATTCCTCCTTCCCGCCAACAGCCTGCGGACGTTGCCTCTGAATGTCACCTTCGCGCCCAGCACTCGAGGGTTGAGCAGCGGCACCATGCGTATCGAAGGCTTCTGGGAGGAAGGAACCGAGACACTGGAGATGCTGCTCAATGGAACCGGCGTTGCCGCCGAGATTGAGCTTCATCCATCAGGCCCTCTCGACATGGGGTATGTCGTTCTGGGCGAGGTCGAAACACGCTCCATCGTCGCCACCAACACGGGAGATACGGCGCTGCGTGTGGCCGCCAACTCCCTGACCCAGGAAGTGCGTCTCGAACCCGACGCCTTCGCTCTGCAGCCAGGTGAGTCGACGACGCTGAAATTACACTTCTCCCCCGATGCACTGGGAGAGCGCTTCGCCCAGATCCTGCTGGTGAGCAACGACGTTCACGACAAGGCTCAGCCGATCAAAGTGCGGGGAATTGGCGCCCTGGAGACCATCGACCTGACGCAGATCACACGCGTCATGGCGTCCCGCAAGACACCACCTGAACCCACCTCGGCCAGTTGGAACAACACACCCCTCGTCTTGTTGGATGAAACGAAGGTAGATATCTCCTTCACCATCCCAGACTCCCTTCGACAGGCTCTCATAGGACGTCGGATCGATATCGAGTGGGTGCAGTTGGACGAGAACTACGATCCAAAGGGAAGCGCTCGGCAGGCGACCGTCCATATCTACGAAGATGCAGAGGGACACGTGCTGGCCGAAGACCTCAACCTTCGGCTCACGGAAGACGGCAACAAACGTGTCCGCATGCGTCTGACGACACGATCCTACCCGGACGCTCCGCCCCAGACCATCTCGCAGATCTTCGAGGCGGGCGGATGGAAGTTCGAGTTCGAGGCCAAACCTCTCGTCTCGTTTCTCACAATTCGCCCCGGTCGGGATTACACCGACAAGGATGGCAATCGGGTCAAAGGTGAGACTGAGCGACTCATCGGGTTGCCGGGGATCGCCTTCGCCGGCTGGCACAATGCCGAGAATCCGTCGATATCAGGTGTCCACCTGACGGCGACGGGCAATGTTCTGGAGGCGCTGTCGACCAACAATGCGATCGCCGTGTCTCTTGGTGTCGCCGTCTCCCTGTACAAGGACCGGCTGCTGTTTGGCTTCGGTTACGACATCTACGATTCGCGCCCCCGAGCCAAACGCAAAGGCACCCAGGACTACATCTTTACGTTCAAATACTCTGCCCTTTTCTGATCGTTCAGCCGAAACACGTAGGCTTCAACTACTGCACAATGCCATATCTTGGGGCAGAGGCGCCAGGAGATACTGGCCATTGTGTGTCGTTTGATGTAAGCAATTTCCCACTTGACACCTGCTATGATGTGCACTATGATACGCGTGTTCACTGATCTCCTGTTCACTATAAAGATCGTTGCATTTCGGCGATGGAATCGATGGAGGCAGCACACGTGCTTACTCAGAGCCCTGATACCGGCGATCGCCTTGCCCGAATCCTGACTCTCCTCGGTTCGGCCTATCTCGTGGTCCGCATCGGTGTTGATCTGCTGCCCGCCTAGTGGTGCTCGCGATATCGATCCCCGCTTCCTGAGACGTTCCTGATCCTGCCGGTTGCTCAGCCGGTCCTGACCCGTTTCCTAGCCTGATTCGCTCCAGGCTGATTCTCTCTGGGCTTCTTGCCCATCTTCTGAGACGGCCTGTCCTCCCCATTCCGCGCAACCAGGTATAGTCCATGGCAAGCGCGCGCCGAGCGAATTGACCCGATGTCAGTCTCCTATCCCGCACGGCCTACCCTCGTAGTACATTCATAGGTATTGATTGACTGGAGGTGGCCTCCACGGCCATCTTTGGAGTTCTGGAATTCGAGTTAACTCCGAACGCTGAGCCGTTCGGCCACAACCATTTGCGGCGACGCTCACTCCGACTCGTCGACCTCTTCAGGCGCCTTGGTGCGCATCGAGTGATACATCGGTCTTGCTGGAACGACTGCTCTGGCTCACTGCGAGCGTTGCTGGAGTCGGCCTGCTCATCGTCGTGGCGCGCCCGCTGCTCGATGTGGCAGCATCGACATCAACGCCAGACGCTGAACACGTCGTACTGAGCGAAGGACTGCGAGTCGCCGTCCTCAACGGTGCGGGTGAGCCCCAGTTGGCAGCTCGTATGACACGCCATGCTCGATCGCTGGGACTGGATGTGATCCGCGAAGGCAATGCGAGCAGTTTTGGCTATATAGAGTCCGTCGTCGTCGATCGGGTTGGCGACATGACGCAGGCGCGAGCCGTGGCGGTGTTGCTCGGAATTCCACATACGATTCAGCAGATCGACGATGATGCCTACCGACTCGAAGACGTCGAGGTCATCATTGGACACGACCATCGGCGACTGCGACTACTTGACCACCATGAAGGGAGATAGCGTCATCTCGACAGAAGAATTCCTCGCCCGCGACGAAAGGCTGAAGCTGATCGTCGAAACACTGCAGGACAAGAAGGCCCTCGATGTTGTTGGCCTTGATCTTCGCGGCAAGAGTGACAGTGCCGATTTCTTCGTCATCTGCACGGGCACGTCAGACCCCCATGTGAAGTCCATGGGTAGCGATGTTATGGATGCACTACGTAGTGCAGGCCACCGCCCCTGGCACGTGGAGGGTCTCGATTCGCTGCGGTGGGTGCTGGTAGACCTTGTCGATGTGGTCATTCACATCTTTCGTCACGAGGCTCGGGACTTCTATGCCCTCGAGCGGCTCTGGGGTGATGCCGAATCGGTGGAATTCGAAGATCAATGGGACACGGCTGAAGCGACACCGTCCGTACAGCCTGGTTGGTTTCTCAAAAATGACTGATACCCACACCTTACGATGGTGTGATGAAGACGGCGGTTGGCTCGAGCTTCTCGACCAGACCTTGCTGCCCCAACAGATCCAGTTTATCGAGTGTCGCGACGTCGAGACCGTTGCCGAGGCCATAGAGATGCTGCGTGTACGCGGCGCTCCTGCCATCGGCGTGGCCGCCGCCTATGGCGTTGTCGTCAGTGCACGGCGCGCCCTGTCCCAGTCAGCGATTGAGTTTCGCCAGAGCATCGAGCGAGACATTGAGCGACTCGCCGCAACCCGACCTACAGCGGTCAATCTATTCTGGGCCCTTGAGCAGATGCGTTCAGCTCTCGATCACGTGAGTGGTGACAATCAAGCCGTGAGCGATCAACTCCTGGCCGCCGCTCACGGGGTGTGTGAGGATGACAAAAACCTGTGTCAGCGCATGGGAATGCACGGTGCGGACCTGATCAGGGATGGATCGACGATCCTCACACACTGCAACGCAGGGGCTCTGGCGACGGCCGGATGGGGTACCGCCCTCGGTGTGATATATGCCGCCGCGGGGCAGGGCAAGACGCTCCGAGTGTATGCAGATGAGACCCGCCCCCTGCTGCAGGGCGCGCGCCTGACTGCGTGGGAGTTGTCGCAGGCCAATGTAGATGTCACCGTTCTGTGCGATGGAGCCGCAGCGAGTTTGTTTGCCGCTGGCGAGATCGACGCTGTCATCGTCGGTTCGGACCGCATCGCCGCCAATGGCGACGTGGCCAACAAGATTGGCACGCTGGGTGTGGCCATCCTCGCTCAACAATTCGACGTGGCCTTCTACGTCGCAGCCCCTACGTCGACCGTTGACCTCGAGTTGGCCTCAGGCGACCTGATCCCGATCGAGCAGCGCGCAGCCTCCGAGGTAACAGAAGGATTTGGACGACGAACCGTGCCAGATGGCGTGCAGGTCTACAATCCAGCCTTCGATGTGACCCCCCATCGGTGGGTTTCGGCCATCATCACCGAACACGGTGTAGCCCGTGCCCCCTTCGAACCGACCTTGCGCGAGTGGGGGACGGCCATTCCCGCAGGCACACAGGCTTGATACGGATGACTCGCCGCTTCCTCCTATCGACAGCCGCGCTGCTGTGTTGTCTGACAGGTGCTGTGTCTGCCCAGAATGACGGTGACGGACGCGACTTTGTGGTGATCGAAGAATCATTCGATCCAGCTCGGTTTCGCGACGACCTGCTATTGATCGAACCCGTCTTCGCGCCGCCTGTCGTGCAAACTGCACCGATAACCCCCCCCGTGGAAGCGGATACATTTTCGCTCATCGTTCATCGTGTCCAGGTCATCGCCCTGAGCCGTGTCGATGGAGCCCGGGAAGTAGCTCAGCAACTTTCGCGACGACTGAACGTCCCAGTGGACGTCGTTCCTCAGGGAGACCTGCACGCGGTTCGAGCGGGGCTCTTCCGTGAGGCCGAACAAGCGGGCCTGCTGCGCGGACGAATTGCCCTGCTCAGCGACGACTATGCGGGGGCGTACGTGATGACGGACAGCCTGACGGCTGCGGCCACCGATCGTCCTGGATTTGATATGTTGCCTCCTGCCGAGATCCCCGTCTCACGGGCTCCGGAGAAAGAGGAACTACCCGTCGAATTGGTGCGAACCTTCGGGTGGAGAGTGCTTCTCGGACAATTCCGCGATCACGGCGAAGCGGTCAGTTTCCAACGCTCCGCCATGCGTCGTCTTCGCCGCGAAGATGTGGACATCCAGTTCCAGGCACCCTGGTACAAAGTCCTGGTTGGCAATTTCCGCCAGGAAACCGACTCACAGCGACTCGTCGAGCGCGTTCGAGCTCACTACCGCAATGCCACCAAGACGCGGGGTGAGGTGTTCTTGCCGAAAGAAGAGGTCAACAGCTTTTGAAGCACCTTCTCTGTTGTCTCGTCGCGGTACAACTGGCGGCCTGTGCCCCCATGATGTCACTGCGCTCGGGGGCTGTGCCATCTCCGAGTGTGGCTGATACACTCCTTGTCGTCGATCTCGAGGCAGAGCGGGCCCTGGACGATGCCGTGCTGGCCGCCCGCTGGCGTCTGCTGCGAGCCCTCGACGAGCAGGCCATGGGTCGCTTCGATCCCGCCCGCCTCGAACTCGATGGTGCATACCATTTGCTGGCGGCAATGGACGACGCACCATCTCTCGACGAGAGTCGCGCAGAATTGCGCCAGGCCGAGGCCGACGCGGTGGCAGATGCGGTAGAACGGGCCTACATGTCGGTACTACCCCATATCGAGCGACTGTCACCGGACAGCCCACTGACTCTTCTGCTGCGTGAACTCGGCGAGGAGCATCTCGATCAGCTGCCGCAGGACAAGGTGCCCCTGGTGCGCATTCACCAGGTGTCCCCCGGGTGTGACCTGCCCATCGATGCCAATGAGCGAGTTGCTGCCAGCATCCATTTCTTCCAGACTCGCGGTCGCGAGACCTGGACAGCCTGGATGCGTCGCTCAGGTCGGTATCGCAATATCATCCTGCCTGTCTTGCGAGAGGAGAAACTACCAGAGGATCTTCTCTTCCTGTCGATGATCGAGAGTGGATTCAACCCGCGCGCCTACTCTCGTGCCCGGGCAGTCGGTCTGTGGCAATTCATGGCGTCGACAGGACGACTCGAGGGACTGACCATCGACCACTGGATCGACGAGCGCCGTGATCCGGTGAAGTCGACCCGGGCAGCAGCGCGTCATCTGCGCCGGCTGTACAAACGGTTCGGCGACTGGCGCCTCGCCGCAGCCGCCTACAACAGCGGCCCTGGGCGAGTGCAGCGTGCCATCGACAAGGCCGGATCCCGAGATTTCTGGGACCTTGACCTGCCGCGCGAGACACGTAACTACGTCCCCCTTCTCATGGCAGCCGCCGTAATCGCCCAGTCGCCGGAGACCTTCGGTTTCACCCTACCCGAGCCCGAGGCACCGATCCTGTGGGAGGAAGTGCATCTCAAGCGATTTGTGCACCTGGAAACGGCATCGCGACTGGTCGGACCTGGTACCGACTTGAAGCATCTGAATCCGGAGTTGAGACGCCCCATCACCCCACCCATGGCAAAGTCGTACCGGCTCAAAGTGCCTCCAGGCACCGGTCGGGACCTGCTGGCGAGCTTGGCCGAACTGCCGGCATCAGACCAGCCGGGCGTCTACGAATATTCGGTTCAGCGCGGAGACAATCTGTGGACCATCGGCCGTGCCTTCGGGGTCTCTTCGACGATGATCGCCGAGGCCAATGGCGTGCGCAACGGACTGATTCGACCTGGACAGACGCTGTTTATCCCCGTGCAGGGTGGCCGGCCTCCAGCGGACGGTCTCGTACATACCGTGCGCAACGGCGAGTCCTTGTGGACCATCGCGCGACGTTTTGGTACGAGTGTGGCAGACCTGAAGCGCTGGAATGGGTTGACCCAGAGCATCATCCGGCCGGATCAGAAGCTGACCGTAGGCAGTCGCCCCACCCAATTGGTCACAGCCAATCGGCGAGTGACGACGACGGACAGCCAGGGCCGCATGACTCACGTCGTGCGTGGCGGAGAATCTCTGTGGACCATCTCCCGGCAGTATGAAGTGAAGCTCGATGATCTGCGAGTCTGGAACGGGCTGGCCAACGACCTGATCAAGCCGGGCCAGCAGCTCATCGTCAGTGGTGTGGATGAGTCGATCTCGATCTATACCGTCGTTCGTGGTGATACGCTCTACAGTATCGCCCGCAAGTTCGGCCTCGACGCCAATGACATTGCGCGCCAGAACAACATGAGTCTCACCTCAACGTTGCTGACGGGCATGGAGTTGCGCATCCGTACGGCCATCGAGTGATGGCGTATCGTAGACGAGTGCGGATGACCGGGTCAGTCCATCTGGGGAGGCCTTCCTTGTGCTGAGCGCCGTTCGGCATGCATTGCTACTGTGCCTGGCCTTCGTGTTGCAGACGACCTGGATCCCCCACATTCAGATCGCAGGTATCGTCCCCGATCTGGTGCTGTTGCTCGTCGTCTTTATCGCCCTCACCAGTGGCCACCTGCAGGCGACGATCTTCGGCTTCGCCATCGGTCTTTGCCAGGACACCTTTGCCCCCACCGAACTTGGACTCAACGCCCTGATCAATGCAGTCGCCGGATTTGGTGTGGGTGTGACACGCGGGAGATTCGTGGCTGATGCCATCCAGGTCCGATTGACGATCCTCACCGTGGCAGTCCTCGTCCACGATCTGGGCTACTATGTCCTGCACAGCAACTTCCCCATCCTCGATGTTCCCTATCTGATGTTTCGATTCGGCCTTGGCCATGCTGCGTATACGGCTGCTTTCGGCTTCGTCGTGGCAGGCTTCCTGCGACTGCGACGCGAATTGATTCCTGTCTGAGGTCGATCGAGTGGATCCGGAAATTCTCGAAGATTGGGACCGGCGTCTACGCGGATTGCTGGTCGCTGTCTGTTTGCTCTTCGCCGTTCTGTTTCTGCGTCTCTTCCACCTGCAGATTACCACCGCCGCCGACTATGCCAAGGAGTCGGAGGACAATCGCATCGCTCAGCGGCGCGTCAAGGCACCGAGGGGTCTGATTGTCGATCGCGATGACGAAGTGCTGGCACGCAACCGTGCGTCCTACAGCATCAGTCTGATCCGCGGCAGCACCGAGGATGATGCGCGCTCTGTGGCCGCATTGGAAGAAGCCATTGGCGAACCCGTCAGCTACAGCCGCCGCAGTGCCAGCGTGCGCCTGAAACGGGATGTCGACTTTCAGACCGTCGCCCTGGTAGAGGAGCGTCTGCGCGGCGATGGATTCCCACTGCACGTAGACATCGAGCCTCAACGGGACTATCCCTATGGAGAGTTGACGGCCCATATCATCGGCTACATGGGGGAGTTGCGCGAAGAGGAAGCCGCGTCGGCGACCGGCCGTTATCTGCTCGGGGACTATGTTGGAAAGACGGGGCTCGAGAAGGTCTACGAGGATTCCCTTCGCGGAGTTGACGGTGTGAGTTATGTGGAGATGGATGCTCGCCTGCGGATCAAGGACGAACACCCCTTCCCCGACCGTGAACAGGCGCCGATACCAGGCCACGACCTGCGCCTGACGCTCGATCTGGATATCCAACGCGCTGCGGCGCAAGCCATGCCGGACACACTTGCCGGCTCGGTTGTTGCCATCGATGCGCGCACGGGGGCCGTGCTCGCCATGGTCTCACACCCCTCATTCGATCCGAATGTGTTCGTCAGTTACCGCGCTCAGGATGAACGACGCCAGATCGTGCAGGACTCCCATCGGCCCCTTCTGAATCGAGCCGTCTCTGGTCTGTATCCACCGGGATCTACTCTGAAGCTTGTCGGTGCCGTTGCAGCGCTGGAAGCGGGGATCACGGACACACTTTCGACGTTTGAGGCCTGCGCCGGGTCTCTCCAGGTGGGGGATGTCGTATTCCGCTGCAACAATCGTGACGGCCATGGTGAACTGAATCTGCTCGACGCGACCGCTTCGAGCTGCAATATCTACTTCAACCACCTTGCCTTGATCCTCGGCATTGAGACGTGGCACGAGTATGGCCGTCGTTTTGGGTTTGGGATCTCCACTGGAATCGACCTGGATCCCGAAGAGCAGCCGGGACTGCTGCCCGATCGACAATATCATATCGAACGCGAGGGCTGGGTGACGGGACACCTGATGAACCTCGTGATCGGTCAGGGATACATGCTCGTGACACCGCTGCAGGTGGCCCGCTACGCGGCGGCCCTGGGCAATGGTGGTGTACTGGTGACCCCCCATTTCTATGGTGAAGCGCCACCGACGCAGCAGATTGAAGGTGTGTCGCCAGAGACCTGGGAAACGGTCAGACTGGGAATGCACCGCGTCGTCTATGGAGAGAATGGCACGGGTCGGCGAGCACGGGTGGCCGGCATCGAAGTGGCCGGCAAGTCAGGCACGGCCCAAGGGCCGAGAACCAACGACGACGCCTGGTTCGTCGCCTTTGCCCCCTATGATGACCCCCAGATCGCCGTCGCCGTCGTCGTCGAGGATGGGGGCGGAGGTGGTGCGACGGCTGCGCCGGTGGCGGGAGCGGTCATTCGGGCGTATCTGGAAGATCAAGCACGTCGGCAGCAGGCGGTCTCCGCCGAAACGCTACAGACACCGGAGCCAGGCTCATGAAACGAGAGCTGGACCTGAGCCTGCTCGTGGCGGTGGGCATGACGATCATCTTCGGGATCACGATGATCTATTCGGCAGCCAGCGGCTCTACGCTCTGGCGATCGCAGGCGATCTACGCCTTTCTCGCCGTCGCCGCCGCCGTGGCGATCGTCTACGTCCCCGACAAGCTGTTCTACGACCTCACCTACGCGCTCTACGCCTTCGGGTTGTTGACGCTGCTGGCAGTCCTGGCCTTCGGCACGGGCGAACCAGCGCGCTGGTTGAGTCTGACGCCCGGAGGATCGCTTCGCATTCAGCCATCGGAGTTCGCCAAGATCACGACGGTGATGGCCCTGGCGCGTTTTCTGGGTGATCGGAGCTCCGAGCAGGTCGTGTCGCCTCGTGCGATCATCGGCGCTGTCGTCATTTCTATGATCCCCATCGCACTCGTGTCGCGGCAGCCAGATCTGGGCACGGCGGTCTCCTTTGGTGCTCCCTTGATTCCCATGCTCTACTGGGCGGGAATGCGCCCACTTCACATTTTCTTCCTCGTGGCACCCCTGTTGAGCGTCGTCTGCTCCTTCGAACCGCTGTGGCAGGATCAGGCACCCATCGTTTTTGCCTTGTATATCATCGTCAGTTCCGTGGTCATTCAACTGCTGCTTGCCCGGCTCTGGGTTACCCTTTCCATGCTGGCAGTGAATCTGTCCGCCGGTCTGGTGACCGTGTATCTGTGGGCCAATTTCCTGCTTGCTTACCAGAAGGCACGTGTACTGACCCTGCTCGACCCGGAGCGCGATCCTCTTGGGACAGGGTGGAACATCATCCAGTCGAGAATCGCCATCGGCTCAGGTGGCCCCACGGGCAAAGGGTTCCTGCAAGGCACACAGACGAAGTATGAGTTCCTTCCGGCGGCTCATACGGACTTCATCTTTTCGGTCATCGGTGAGGAACTCGGCTTCATGGGCGCCGTCTTTGTATTGGCATTGTTCCTCTTCCTGATCTGGCGCGCTCTCTATATCGGCACGATGGCCAATTCGCGTTTCGCCAGTCTGCTCGCCGTCGGACTTGGATCGATCCTTACATTCCATGTCTTCGTCAACGTGGGTATGACCATCGGTGTCATGCCGGTCACGGGCCTGCCTCTCCCATTCCTCAGCTATGGCGGATCATCACTGATGACCAACGCTCTCGCCGTCGGGCTGCTGCTTCACATTTACGCCCATCGTCACGAATACTGATGCGACTGCTCATCCGCCTTCGCCGTCAGCAGTGGCTCCTTGCCGTTTTGGGTGTGTTCGTTGTGCAGAATCACTGTGGAGTGCCGGGCGTCAAGCATGACCAACTCGCCGTGCATCTGCTGGAGAGAGGTCAGTTTGAGCGCGCTCGCCGCGAAGCGGATCGTGCCCTGCGCGAGGATCCGGATGATGCGGACATGCGTGTCATCGCCGCCCTCGCGGAGGCGAGCCTCGGCAAATTCGATGAGAGCGTGGACGCCCTCTCAGATGCACTCCGGCGCAACCCTGCAGATCCTCGGCTGTATGCTGCCCTCCGATCCTTCTGCGACCAACCCGAATGCGCAGGCCTGGCTGTCACTGCCCTCCAGAGTCTCCAACAGGAGTTGGAGGACAACTGGTATGTGAATGCGAACCTCGGCTGGGCCCTCGCCGCCGCTGGAGACACGGAGCGCGCTCTGAATCAGCTAGAGGAGGCCGTAGCGAATCTGTCAGCGGATGTGGACGAAACGGAGCAGATCGTCGCCCACCACCAGCTTTCGCGCCTGTATCTGGACGGTAGCAGGTATGCCGATGCGGCGCGGGTGCTGGAAGGGGCCCTCATCCTTCGTCCTCAGGACCCGCGACTGCTGATCGGGATCGGTGAATGCCAGCTGCGCCAGGGAGACGAAGAGGGCGCCGAACCCTACTTCAAGCGCGCCCTCGACGCAGCCCCGAATCGGGTGGAAGCAGCTTCCCTCATCGCTCAGGTTCACTATGCTTCCGGCTTGCCTCGAGGCGCCATCGACTACTACGAAGTGGCCGCCCACGAGCCGACGGTCACGCCGCTGGTGCTCAACAACCTCGCGTGGACGTACGCCGAGGAGAGCATCGAGCTCGACCGCGCCGAGAGTCTGTCTCTACGCGCGGTGAAGGCGGACGTGGACAATGTCGTTTACCTCGACACCTATGCCGAGGTCCTGTTTCGACAGGGCCGGACAGAACGTGCCGTTGCCCTGATGAAACGCGCCATCGAGTTGGAGCCGGAAGGGGGCGAGCACTACGAATACCTGCGAGGCCAGCTCGTTCGGTTCGAGGCCAGGATCGCCAGCCTGCCCTAGATCGATCGCGTGCTGCGGTATCCTCATCCTGGCGGAGCGGTTTCTCCACCGATATCGCATCGACATGCAACGCTTGCATCTCTGTGGTTTTACGCCCGAAGCGCGCAGTTGGCTTCGGCGCCAGGACTGGCGAGGCAACAATGTGCGGGAGCTCGACGTGATCGTGAAGCGAGTGGTGCTTCAGTGTGATGACGAGTGGGTGGGCGTCGATGATCTTCGCCGTGCGACGGGTGAATCACTACCGGTAGGCTCCCACGTGGAAGAGCGGGTCCGCATGGAGGAAGCACTGCACCGTTGCTCTGGCAACATTGCCGCCACCGCTCGCGAACTCGGCCTTAAGCGTTCGACGCTCTTCGATCGGCTGCGACGTCATCAGATTGATCTGCCTCGGACCTCCGGCAAAGACCCATGAGTGAACTGCCTGCTGATTGGCAGTCCGCCCTGCGCCGTCGTCAAGCCCTGCTCACCGACGAGCGTTGCCTCCGATTGCTGCATCGGGAAGTCCCGTCTCTTCGATGTGATCGGTTTGATACCGTCTGCTGGGCCTATTGGTACTCGGAAGCCGATCCCTCCGACGAGATTCGTTCACATCTGGATGCACTGTGCGAGGCGGTGGGCGTGCACCACTGGCACCTGCACGGCATGAGCGATCGTGGCAAGGATCCACAGCGCCGTCGACATTGGTCGTCTTCAGAAGCACCCGTGGAATGGCGGGCCACGGAGGCAGATCTGTGTTTCGTCATGCGTGCCGATCGTGGCCAGTCACCTGGTCTCTTCCTGGACCAGCGGATCCACCGGCGCTGGGTTCGCGAGCATGCGTCGGGTCGGCGGGTGGCCAATCTGTTCTCCTACACTGGAGCATTTGGCCTCGCAGCGGCCTCAGGTGGCGCGACGCAGGTCGAGCAGATCGATGTGAGTCGGTCCTACCTGGACTGGAGTGCAGAGAATGCCCAGTTGAATGAGCTCAGCGGACAGACTACCGAGGCAAGGGTCGATGCAGGGCTGTTCTTGCAGGGATGCCGGAAGCGAAATCGCCAGTTTGATGCCATCATCTGCGATCCCCCGTCCTTTGCCAGAGCGTCACGCCGGGGAACTGCCACGTGGAGAGTTGTCGACGATCTTCCACGACTCGTTGAGATGGCGCTGGAGAGCCTGACGGAGGGGGGCTGGATGCTGGTGACCAGCAACCATGAAGGCTGGTCTCAGACGCAGATGGCAGACGGTCTGGCCAAGGTGGGTGCGCGAGTCGAACCGGCTGCGGGACCGGGGGGAGATTTCGAGACCGCAGAAGATGAATCACTCCTGAAAGGATTCATCCTCTGGCGGTAGAGTCGGTATGCCACCAGGTGTTCCCGGTTGGCGCCGAAGAGGGCTCCCCTAGTCGTCGAACCAGACGCGACGGGCCGTATCACCAAAGATCGCCGACTGTTCCGTTTCGGAGAGGTCGGAGAAATACTCTCGGGGAATCTGCAGCGAATTGGCGTACCCTTCTCGACTGCTGACCGGCGGGTAGTCGCTGCCCCACATCAACCGGTCCGCCCCGAAAGCCTCCAGCGCCATTGTCGGGAGTGGCGAGATCGGGTCGAAGGGCATCGGCACGGGGCAGATTTCGCCAAATCCAGGCATTTTCATGGTCAGGTTATCAAACCTGGACAGTTCGAGTGCCTTCACGAACACGTCATATGGCGGCTGCGCCTTGTCACCTACTCCTCCGAGATGCTCGAGCACGATCGACAGATCGGGAAAGTGCTCGATCACTTCGGCGAAGGCGCCGCCAACGATCAGTTCTGGTTTGCAGGGGGCGCTCACGACCAGACCACACTCGTGAGCGGCGCGCCAGATGGCCAACGGGTCGGTCGATGTCGAACGAGCATCGACCCGCAGGCGAATCCCCCTGATCCCAGCATCCGCCCATCTGCGCACGGCGGTTCCGTCATCGGATGGATCCACGATCATCGCCGCAGCCAGACGCCCCGCGTGCCGCTCGAGACAATCGATCAGATACGTGTTGTCGCTGTTGCCAGCATACTGGATGAGCACGGCCCGATCGACACCGTTTTGATCCATGTGATACAGCAGGGACTTCACTGGCTCGTATTTGAGCAGGCCAGCGTGGCAGTGCGTGTCGATGATCATGGATGATCGGTCGGTTCAGGCGACGGCGGCGTCGAGGGTTTCGCCTAGTTCTCGAGCCAGAGAACGATAGTTCTCGGCGCCCGTCGAGCGTGGCTCGTAGAAGATGACGGGTTTGCCGAAACTCGGCGCCGCCGCAAGGGTGACATTCCGCTTGATGAGCGTGTCGTACACCTTCTCGTTGAAATACGACTTCACCTCAGCCGCGACGCGCTTCGACAACTGCAGGCGCTCGTCATACATCGTCAACAGCACTCCCTCGATCTGCAGATCCGGGTTCAGATACCGTTGTACGAGTTGAATCGAGTTGAGCAGTTTGCTCAGCCCTTCCAGCGCGTAGTATTCGCATTGGACGGGGATCAACACCGAGTCCGCCGCGGTCAGGGCGTTGACGGTCAGCAACCCCAAAGAAGGGGGGCAGTCGACGATGATGAACTCGTAATCGTCGCGGACCGATTCGAGCGACTCGGACAGTCGCTGCTCTCGCCCGAGGACGGCGGCCATTTCAACTTCGGCGCCGGCAAGCGAAATGTGTGAGGGAGCGACGTCGAGACCCGGCGTCTCCACGGTACAGATCACGGCTTCGAGGGGGGCCTGCCCGAGGATCACATCGTACACGGAGCCGTCAGAGCGGCTCATCCCTGCCTCGCAGCCGCTGGTGGCGTTGGCCTGTGGGTCAAGATCGATCAGTAGCGTGCGATGCCCCTCCGTCGCCAGACATGCTGACAGATTGACGGCGGTGGTGGTCTTGCCGACCCCACCCTTCTGATTGGCAATCGCGATGACTCGACCCACTGTCAGCCCCTCTTTGGCGCGGACAAAAAAAGCACGGCTGCATTGGGTGACAGCCGTGTGACGGGGAGCGCAATATAGCCTGTCGCTGCAAGAGGCGTCAAGGCACGGAACAGGTCTCGTACTGCTCTTGCTGTTCGACGGGATGTTTAGCCGCGGCGCCTGGCTCAGAAGCTGGCAACGATCACGCCGGGCAGCCCACTTGGAGGCATGCTCAGCGCGTTCGGCGAAAGAAAAGTGTTAGACGGTAGATCTGTTTCGGTTGAGGCGAGGTCCGCCGACGTCAACCGGACACGCCGGCGAGCGCCGCCAGCAGTGCGCCGAGAAACAGACCGGTCGATACGAAGAAGAAGGCGCCAAGACGCATCATGACGGTGCCCTTGGAAACTCGACTTCTCGGGGTTACGCTCTCCATTGCTCGATTCCTCCTCGGGGGGTCTGCTTTTAGTATCGGCAGCCCACGTGTTCCCTTTAGCCATCAGTGGGAATCCGTTTCCCACCTGGGGTTCTCTGAGACGGGCAGATCCTGCCGGTGGCAGCCCGCCAGCCTCAGAGAGACGCCAGGTAGTGAGCAATGGTTGTGCCTGTCCTTGCGGCTGGGTCCTAGTTCTCGGCGTAGGCGCGCAGGCGCCGGTGGAATCTCGGATGACGTAACTTGCCGAGAGCCAGTTCCTTGATCTGCCGCACTCGCTCGCGTGTCAGCCGAAAACGACGACCGATCTCATCCAACGTCATCGAGCGATCCTGGTCCAACCCGTAGTAGAGGCGCAGCACTTCGGCCTCGCGGGCCGGCAGCTTGTCCAGAGCCTCCTGCACATCGGCACCGCGACTGAAACTGAGGAAGGTATCCTCGGCGCTGGGCTGTTGATCTGAAAGGCAGTCGAGGAGATTGAACACCCCGTCTCCCTCGGAGCCCTCGAAGGGGGCATCGAGAGATCGGACAGCGTGACTGACGGCCAGGGCCTGTTCGACCTCTTCCACGCGACAATCAAGCTTCTCGGCCACGCGCACAATCGAAGGGGGTTCACCCGCCTGTTGCAGTTCGGCCAGGGTACGAGAGACCTTGGAGAGCATGTCCACCCGGCTCAAAGGCACTCGAACCGTGGACTGCTCCTTGAGCGATTTCATGATCCCCTGTCGAACCCACCAGACCGCGTAGGAGATGAACTTGAACCCACGCTTCTCATCGAATCGTTCTGCCGCAGTGATGAGTCCCACGTTTCCGGCACTAATCAACTCCGCCAACGTCAGACCCCGCCCCTGATACTGCTTGGAGACGGCGACGACGAAGCGCAGGTTCGCCTCAACGAGACGATTCCGCGCTTCCTCGTTACCCCGACGAATGCGGCGTGCAAGATCAGCTTCCTGTGGAGATGATAGTGGTGTCGACTCGGAGATGTCCTGCAGATAACTCGCCAAAAGGTTGTCACCTTCGGCCGACCGCGGCTCGACGGTGGCGGGAGGGCCTTTCGCTGTCGCCATGTCTTGTCTCCTTTTTCGTGTTCGTGACCCGATGCGGAATCGGTTTTGCATGATCGTCTGCTAGCTGATCAACGGTCCTTCTGTTCCTCGTACAACCTATGAGGACGCGGCAGGTTCCCGAAGGTTACCAACAGTGGAGTACGAATCGAATTCATGTGGTGAGATGAATCACAACGTGAGCCAGATCACACTTGCACCACCCAGAGAATGAGGCGTGTCTATCCAATCGGACCGGCGGTGAACCAACTTTAGTTCTGCTTCGAAATAGGTGTTTGACCGCTACCCTCCGCAGACCCATTCTCTGTTCGTGCAGCACCCACCGGGATAAACACGCCAATGCATGAGAATGACAGATCGACTCACGTCGCCGAGCTCACCAGTTGGGTACGTCAGTTCGTTGAGGAGCGCGACTGGGATCAGTTTCACACACCGAAGGATCTGGCGATCGGCCTTTCCATCGAGGCCAGTGAACTGCTCGAACACTTTCGCTTCTTGAGCGATGACCGTGTGGCAGAATTGCTGGGCGACGAAGAGGCACGGCAAGGTGTCGCTCATGAGTTGGCGGACGTGTTGTATTTCGTCCTGCTCATGTGTAGCAATCTGGGCCTCGATACGACGACGATCCTGCGTGAAAAACTCAACCTGTCAGCCGAGAGATACCCCATCGAGAAGGCGCGGGGTCGCAACGTGAAATACACCGAACTCGACTCTTCACCCTCTCAGGAGTAGCCCGTGTCCTCACATCCCCCCTTTGCGGAACTGGTCAGTGTCATGGCGAAGCTGCGAGCTCCGGACGGCTGTCCGTGGGATCGCGAGCAGACACATCAGACTCTCAAGCCGTACCTGCTAGAAGAAGCATATGAAGTGCTGGAGGCGATTGACGACGACCGGAGCTCAGATCTGTGTTCGGAGCTGGGCGATGTCCTGCTGCAGGTCGTTTTTCACGCCCAGGTTGCGTCAGAGGATGAACGATTCAGTATCGACGATGTGTGTCAGGCCATCGTCGACAAGCTGATTCGCCGTCATCCACATGTTTTTGGTGACACCGCCGTGGACGGCAGTGATGAGGTGGTCACCAACTGGGAGGCAATCAAGAAAGCCGAGCGTCAGAGTGCGCAAGAGACAGACCCCTCGGCCCTCGATGGCGTTCCACGTCAGCTCCCGGCCCTGCTGCGGGCACAGAGGGTGCAGGAGAAGGCTCGCCGTTCTGGTTTCGATTGGCAGAATATCGAAGGTCCCCTCGAAAAGATGTCGGAAGAGTTCGCCGAACTCAAAGAGGCGTGGCAGCGGCAGACGTCTTCTCAGGATCATGTGATCGAAGAGTTTGGCGATCTGTTGTTTGCACTGGTGAATGTGGGACGTTTCTTGCCCGTTGTGGCCGAGGATGCTCTTCGCCAGGCGGTGGACAAATTCGACGGGCGGTTTCGAGCGATGGAGCGAATCGTGCAGGAACGTGGCCAACAGTTGGCAGATCTCGACCTGGAAGCGATGGACGCAGTCTGGGACGAGGTGAAGGGCGGTCCTTCCGAGCCTGCAACGCCGAGCGGCGGTTAGTTGAGCGCCCTGCTGTGGATCTCTTCGTCGGAGAAGAAGTACGCTGAGGGAGGTGTCTTGACAGTTACAGCGACCGATCGCTGTCCAAATCGAACTTCTGTTCCCCCGTAGATCTCGGTCGTAATCTCGATCACACTGGCCTTCACTTGTTCATCGATCTGGCTCTGCACCTGCTCGTGCTCGGCAGCTACGGTCGCTCGTTCGGCCAACAGCGTCTGCAGACGTTTGACGAACGCGATGATGCTCGCCCTCTTGCTGGGCGGTGTCGCCTTGATAAGGCGCGTCATGGCATCGGCATCGATTTGAGTGATCCCCAGCGTGCGCAGCAGGCGTCGAACCTTGCCATCTACCTCTTTCAGTTGCACGCGCAGTTGATTCGCTTTCACCGTGTCTGCAGGGGTCCCATCGACGCCGATCACGGTCTTGTCTCCACTGCGCGCCCCCACATAGCAGGCATCGATCCCCCCGGCGGCCAGAACCCGTCCGCCGGCGATCGTCCCGCTGCGTCCCCCACCCGCATCGGACACCGTCACATGCCCGCCGCAGCGGATATCGGCATTTAAGAGATAGTTACCGATGATGACGTCGTCACCAACCACGGCGTGAGCGTTCTGTACATAACGTGCCGTCATGCTGCCAACCGCCGCGATCTGCGTGTCCTCGCCAAGGATTGCTTGAGCTACGATGATGTCTCCACGGGCGGTAAGTGAAACCCCATTCTCCACGGTCCCCCCTACCGTGATGTCGCCGCCCGCTTTGACGCTGAATCCGGCCAGCACCGTCCCACTGATCTCGACGTCCCCCTCCACCTCGACGTTGCCCACCTCGTAGGTCAGATCTCCATCCACGCAAAACACGGGGGAGACCTCAACCTGTCCATTCTTGATGTGCACGTTGCCAGCGATCTGGCTGGTGAATGTGACGGCTCCGCCGTCACCGCTTCCGGCGGTCACATTAGCTCCGACCGTGATCTCCACAGGAGTTCCGTCCTCCGCCGAGACATCCTCGCCGCGCACATTGCGTCCCCCGGTACCCTCCGTGGACGGGTAGATGGTGGCCAACTGCTGCCCCTCGACGACGCCGATGGCAGAATTGCGCTCACGCAGATCGATGGAGCCATCGTCCTGTAGGGTGCCACTTCGCACTTCGGAATCGAAACTGTAGTCGATCCGGCCATCCTCGCCCGCTTGTGCAGGCTCGCCGTTCATCAGCGTGATCGTCTGCATCTCAACCAGTGGAATGCCCGCGAGCAGGTGCTCTACAGCTTCAGGGTCGGGATCGGCTACGGCACCCACTTCACCCAGCATCTGCTGGAGCGCGCCTCCATCTACATTCGCCGGTGCTCGCAGCTGACGGAAGTGAACGAAGCGGACCTCCATTCCATCCGGTGAAACCCATAGAGGGGACAGGACCTGCAGTTCCTTGCCCGTGTCATAGATGTAGCCATAGCGATCGGCCACGAGGCGTGCCTGCTCCTCGCGGACGCCATCTCCGGCAGCCAGCAGCTCCGGTGGAGCTGCATTCTCGCCCTCGTCGCCATCTGCTGGCGGTGCAGGCTGCGGCGGCAGCATCATGAGTTCCTCCCCGGGAGCCACGAGTTGTCCGTGGGGATTGGCTGCCAATGCCTCGTCGAGATCTGCCGCCTCCAGTGCTTGTCTCACGACCTCATAGTCAGGCGTACGACTTGCTGAAGACAGACAGGTCATCACGGGGCCCTGTGGCTTCCCATCCCCAGTGGCCTCATCCGATGCCGCCGAATAAGCTTCGTCCGCCTTGGGGCGACGACGCGGTGGTGGTGGTGGTGTCACGTTGCCTATCAGTCGACCAGATCGTCGACGCGACTTAGCGCTTCATCGAGGGCGTCCCGCCACCCTCCGACATCGTAGCCCTCACGAGCCTCGTGAATAGCCACTGCCGCTGCCAACGCCAGACCAGACAGGATCTTCCCATCCTCGTGGGCGTGGTCGACGTTGCCCCGGCCCGACAGAATGATGACGGCCAGGGTCTCATCGTCTCGCACGATGGATGCGGCACACAGGAAGGTATTGTCGATATGGGAGACCGCTGTCTTGCCGTCGGCGCGGGCACGGCTCAGTAGCTCCGTCGTCGCTTCCTGATCGAAAGGGACGGCGTGAGCGGGCCAGGTGACCCGTCCGGGCGAGGTCCCCGTGTCGGTCAGGTGGATTTCGACTTGATCAGCCTCGAGAGCTTCACCGACCACGCTCAGCACGTGGTCCAGGGTCTCTTCCAGGGAGTGGATCGTCATCATGAAGCGTGCGAGTCGATCGCGCCCTTCCAATTCACGCACTCGGTAAAACAGCTCCTCCGACCGCTCCGCGACGAGCATCTCGAGATCTTCGTTGAAGCGTTCGAGCTGTTCGTTCTTTTCCTTCAATTGGGCGAGTGCGGCATCCGTCTCCAATTGCGCCGTATAGGTGCGCAGATGTTCCGAAACGGTCATGCGAAGCTGGTGATCGTCCCAGGGCTTGGTCAGATATCGGTGGATGCCACCTTCATTGATGGCTTGAATCGCCGTTTCCACATCTGTGTGCCCCGTGAGCATGATGCGAATCGCATCGGGCTCAACCTGCCTCGATTCCTCCAGGAAACGCGTCCCCACCATCCCGGGCATGGTCTGGTTTGAGATGATCAGCGCTACATGGTGCTTCGCCAGCAACTCGAGCCCCTGTTGCCCGCTTGTGGCCAGCAGAATGTCGTGGCCATCGCGTCGCAGTAGTTGCTGCAATTGCCGGAGAATATCCTCATCGTCATCAACGCAGAGGATCGTTCGTCGCTGGATCGGATCGTGTTCAAGCATAGGGGCATCCGTCGGAGTCGTGGCCGGCGGGCGGTCGCACTCGCCGGCGATGGGGTTGTTGTTACCAAATTGACGTTTTCCGTCGCCCTTGGCGAGAAAAAACGTGATGCTCGCCTGTAGATCTCATCTTGGGTAGGTTGCTGGTGAGTTCCTACCCTTCGCGCCCTGGACCGGGAGAGAGCACCCATGCCGCCGACGGATTTCCAGATCCGCGTACTCCCTTCCCTGACGAAGGTCTTCGGCGACGAGCCACTGACCGACGTCGGATCACGAAATGGCACGGCACTGCGGGGAGAAGTCTACTCTTTTCAAGTGGCGTATCGATCCGAATCTCTTCGCAAGCAGATCGACGTGGAAGTCGACTCCGATCTGGCCAAATACATCCAGATTCGTGAGGTGGCATTGGTGCCGAGCGACCTGCCGGGGATACGTTTCGATCGCCACGTCCTGCGCACGACGCCGGGTATGTATCCTGACCTTCTGCAACCGATCGAAGAAGGGCTCACGGCCCCTCCGGGCCAGTGGCGGGCTGTATGGGTCACCCTCCGCATTCCACATCGGACCGTGAGCGGAAAGCACCGAATCGAACTGCAGTTTCGTGAGAGTCGGCGACTGCTCGGTACTGCCCGATTTACCATCGACATCGTTGACGCCCTGCTGCCGAGGCAGAAACTTATCCACACCAGCTGGTTCCATACCGACTGCATCGCGACGCACTATGGTGACCCTGTCTGGTCGCCGAATCACTGGCGCCGCGTGGAATCCTTCGTGGCCAGCGCCGTCGACCACGGCATCAATCTTCTACTGACGCCGTTGTTCACGCCCCCTCTGGATACGGCGGTTGGCGGCGAGAGGCCGACGGTGCAACTAGTCGACGTGACTCGTCAAGGACGCGGCGGGTCAGCGGACTACGTTTTCAACTTCGCTCGTCTGGATCGATGGGTGCGCATGGCGGATCGGTGCGGCGTCCGTTTTTTCGAAATGTCCCATCTGTTCACCCAGTGGGGTGCCAAACACTGTCCTAAGATCGAAGACACAGAAGGACGAAAGCTCTTCGGTTGGCAGAGCCGGGCCACAGGGGTGGCCTATCGCCGATTCCTCGATCAGTTCCTGCCAGCGCTGGTGCGCTACATCGACCGCCGAAGGCTTCGCAAGCGATGCTATTTCCACGTCTCTGACGAACCCTCCATCGCGCACCTCGACAACTTCACCGCTGCGGCGCAGATGGTGCAGAATCACCTGCGTGGATTCCCCTTCATCGACGCCCTGTCGAACCTCGAGTTCTACGACCGGGGTCTCGTGCAGCGCCCCATTCCTTCAAGCGACCATATCGAGCCCTTCGTCAAACGCGACATCAAAGGGCTCTGGACCTACTACTGTGTGTCTCAATCGCAGGAGGTCTCGAATCGGTTCTTCTGCATGCCTTCAGCTCGAAACCGGATTCTGGGGAGCCAGCTGTATCGCTACGATCTGGCCGGCTTTCTTCATTGGGGTTTCAACTTCTACTACACACAGTTTTCCCGCCGGCCTGTGGATCCCTTCCGCGAAACCGACGCGGGCAAAGCCTTCCCCTCGGGTGATGCCTATCTGGTCTATCCGGGAGACGATGGCCCCCTCGATTCCATTCGCAGCGAAGTCTTCAGAGAAGCGCTTCAGGACCAGCGAGCACTGCAGTTGCTCGAGAATCTCCAGGGTCGCGACAAGACGCTGGCCCTGTTGGAGAAAGGGCTGGCACGGCCGATCACCATGAAGCGTTATCCCCGTGACGCACAGTGGCTGTTGCAGATGCGCCAACGGTGTAACCGCAGGATCGCAGCACTGTCGGGATAGGGATAAAATAATGCGGCGTCACCCTCAAGGGGTGGCGCCGCATGGATGTGTCCAACGGTTCTACGGGTTCAGCCGAAGGACCGGTCGTACAATGCGCGAATGGCCTGCGCTCCGGCATCGGTGAGATTCCGACTGCCTGTTCCCGTAAAATGGATGTGCTCGATACACGGTTCTTCGCTTCCCCCGACCTTCTCCCACGCCGTGCCCGTCCATCGGTGCCAGGCCTGACTCGCTTGGTCGAACACATGCAGGGGCTTGTTGCAGATCTCGCAAACTCAGCACCCCACCTCGTGCCGCCCTTGACCGTGCCGTCATCGAGAATCTCACCGATGACGAAGATCTCCTGGCCATGGTTGATCTGGTGCCAGATCGTCTGCAGCACCTTGCGAAAAGCGGGGCCCTCGCTGTAACGACGATTCATCAGCTTCGATACATAGGCAAGGCTGACATCGCCGCTGAGCAACTCTTCGTGGTTGAGAATACGTAGACCCCGCTCACGAACGTGGTTGTGTCCCTCAAAGGAGAAGTTCACCTCCTCGAGGCCAAGACGTTCGGCATCGGCCCCGAACTCGGCTTCCGCGCCGCCTGCGCCGCCACTGAACAGAATACACTCCTCCACCTTCATACCGATCTACTTTTCGCTGCGCGAACTAGCGCGCAAGAGCCATTCGTTTTGACACCGACAGCAGCCGTTGGTCGTCGGTGGTAAAGTCCATCCTTAGAAAATAGACACCCGAGGCCACATCCGTGCCCCCGTCGTCCAATCCATTCCATGCCAACTGGTATCTCCCACCGACCGAATGCTCGATGGACCAGGAGCGCACACGCTGCCCAAGCACGTCCGACAGGATCCCCTCGAGTTGGCCCGCCCCGGGCAGATGATAGGTGATCACCGTGGATGCGTTGAATGGATTGGGATAGTTGTCCTCCACGACAAAGCCTTGCGGCACAGTCGATTCACGCAACACAGCGGTGGGCACGCGCCTGCCGATCGTCTGCTCTAGCAGGCTCCACGGCTCGGCGCGGTCGGCCTCATAACCGAGAGCCCACATGCCGATGCCACGCAGGCCATGCGACAGGGCCAGATCGAACTTTTTCTGTAGACTACCGGCATCGTCGAACCACACCTGGATCCACCGACCCGTCTCGAAGTATCGATACCAGGATGTCTGTGACACAGGATCCCACCGGCGACCATGAATCGGTGCGGTTTGCAGCGTTACGCCCAGGTAGGGATATCCGCCAAACTCGGTCGTCGACGCCCCGGGTTGATCGCCCATCGTCGTCCAGCGGCAACCGTAATACGGCACACCCAGGATGAGTTTGCTCGGGTCGTCACGGGTGACCTCTCCGTAGTCGCGAGTGTCGGTGATGGTGGTTGTGATATTTCGACTCCCACCGGACAGAGGTGCCGTAGGCCCACTGGTACCACTCCAGCTGCCGGAAAAGGCATATCCCATGACAAACAGGTAGTCACAACTGGCAGCGACGTCGACGAAGTCCCATCGCGCACTCCAATCGACGGCAGGGCTCGCGAAACTGACTTCGCTCCCGGGGAGTTCCTGATGCAGATAGTCGGTAAGTTCCCTCAAGAAATCGGCGACCAGACTCGGCCAACCATTTGAGCCGGGACCCTCGAAGTCGATATTGACGCCATCGGCATTTCCCTCGCGAATCTTGTCGCGAATTGCCCGGTAGAAACGCTGCCGATTCGAAGAACTCTCAAGCAAGGTCTTCACATCCGCATCACCGAACAGCGTAGCCGTGAGGATGACGCGCACGCCGCTGTTGTGGGCATCGTTGATGAGCGCCGTCCAGGGCCATCCATGATCATTCCCCAGACTGCCGTTGGGGTTCACTTCGACAGAAAAGGCGGCGATGTGGGTAAGGAGGCTGAAGTCGATGTGCTCGTAGTAGTCAGAGTTGATCCAATAGGGTAGAAACCCGAAGACGACCCTTCCCCCCCTCTGGGTGGGACGCGCTGCGGATCCTCGCAACGCCAGGGGCATCCCCCCACCACCGATCAGAGCAGGTGATGTCGATCGGTCCTGGTTTCGAATCAGATCGGCCTGATGGGGGCTCACAGGTTGGGCGCCTGCGACACGAAGACTCAGCAGCGCGAGGCAGGTTATCCCGACTCTGGTACGTGACATTCGTAGGACATTCATGTCCTGCCAATGTACGGCATTCTGAGATGGCGATGCCCTCTCCGACCAGATCTCCCGACATCGGGCAACCATGCCGGCAGACTGGATTGGACACATGGAGAAAATCGTCTCTCCCTCGGCTGCAGGGATGTGTATCTTTTAGGAAGCCCATAGGGGGCAGGTTCCATCTGTCGTCATTGAGATTCATCGCTCGAGAATTATCGTTTCTGCACCCTCTTCACCACTTTTGATCCACCTCATGAGTCGTCGCTCCCACCTTGCTCGCTGTTGTTAGTCGTGGCTCTGATGGTGTTGGCGATGGTGACCTCGTTACAGGCGGCCTTCAAGCCACCTGTGATTGTGCGTGTCGTTCTCTCGGAGCAGGGCCGTATCTATTTCATCGACCGTGGACTCGATGCAAACATCAAAGTGGGGGACGTCCTGAATGTCTTCAGGCAACAGACCCGTGCGGGTTCACCTGCTGACCGGATCCTGATGGGTACCATGGAGATCACCGCCTCTGAGGAAGGCGTTCCCCTTGGTCGCTTCACGGTAGATGCGTCGATCCAGGGCAATCTTCTGATCCACATGAAGCTGCCGGTGAAGAACGACCTCGTGCTGCCGAAGCTGAAGATCGACTCCAGTGTCTTGTTCGACCCGGGCGCGGCGACCTTGCTGCTACAGGTTGTACAGGAAGAGTTGGACAAGGTAGTGCAGTTCGTTCGCGCCTTCAGTCCGTCGAAACTGAGCATCGAGGGTCACACAGACTCCAATGGCGACAACAACGCCATATGCCCAGAAAAACAGGGACTTCGTCCTATGCCGCCCGTCGCTCTCGTGCACAACCTTCTCACGACTCGGGGCTCTTGGACGGCCTGCAGCACGACGTGCCCGCTGAGGTGGCCGTCCTGAGGCCGGTGTGACCAACTTGGTCCGGCCAGTTCCTTCCGACCTACTCCCTGCACAACGCATCTTTTTGCTTGCGGTCCTACTCCTCTCAGGATTCGCGAACGCCCAGTCGCCACCAAGTGACTGGTCGGCCATCTCGAGCATGGGTGTCATCAATGAGATCGTGCGAATCCAAGACATCGTGTGGGCGGCCACAGATGGCGGAGTGCTACGTTATGACGTGACCAAGCGTAGCTACACTCGTTTCACCCGTGCTGACGGACTGCCGGGCAACGAGGTCCTCAGTGCCGTATCCGACGCAGATGGCAATCTCTGGTTCGGCACCAACGGCGACGGGTTGAGCAAGTTCGTCGTCTCTGCCAACCGGTTTGAATCGTTCAGCACATTCCGCGAGTTGGAGCTCAACGACCTTGTCGCTGACGGCGACCATCTCTACGTAGCCAACAACGTCGGTATCAGCCTCTTCCTAATGGACGTGGAGAGAGTCGCGGAGA
Source organism: Gemmatimonadota bacterium (assembly GCA_002712305.1). Classification (GTDB taxonomy): domain Bacteria; phylum Latescibacterota; class UBA2968; order UBA8231; family UBA8231; genus UBA12574. Next base: position 43,804 of record PATE01000031.1, read on the forward strand.
ACTATCGCCAGTTCGGCTCCCTGCCCCGCGACAGTGCGGTGGCCGCCGTCGCCGTCTTCGGTGGCAGGGTATGGGTGGGCACAGACGGTGGTCTGGCTTGGGCCAATCTCGCGGAATCCAACCTGCAGGATCCACAAGCGTGGTCGACGGCTGAACGTGTTGGTAACGTCACCAGTCTGCTGGTGGCCAGTGACACTCTGTTTGCCGCTGCCGATCGCAGCATATTGCGCTGGGACACGACCCTGAAAAGGTGGCTAACCGAGGTCCCCCTCGGCACCGTCACTTCCCTGGGAATGTATGACGGCAGCGTGGTAGCGCTCAGGAAGGAGGGCATCTCTCATCGCCTGAGTCGTGGGAACTGGACGACCATACCCTTCTCCGGCAACGTGCGCACCCTCTCGCGCGATGGCTCGGCGCTTTGGATCGGGACCTACGAGGGCCTTACCGTTCTCGGCGACGATCAGCCGCCGCCGCTGGGGGACACTCCTGCGAATCACTTCTATCAGATGACGCTGTCGGGTGACGGCGATCTATGGGTCGCCAGCATGCCGAACGACCAGACCGTGCCACCCAAGGGTGTCTTTCAGTTCGACAGGACGCGGTGGTGGGTACATGACCGCACGACGGGCACTCCCTCCGACTTGGCCGTGGCAGTCGAAACGGACCGGTTTGACCAGCTCTGGGTCGGCACCTGGGCTCACGGCGTGGCCGTCCTCGACACCCAGCGACGGTGGCACCACCTGAACCAATCCAACTCAGTATTGAGGGGCATCACTCAGCCGGATGCGCCCACCTTCGTCGTCGTAAGCGATATCGAACGGGACAGACACGGCAACCTGTGGCTCGCCAATGTCCAGGCCGGCCTGGTCGTCATGGATGGATTCCCGCCCGTGTTGAGCTACCTCAACACACAGCAGATTATCGGCCTTGCACCGGGCCGGGACATGAGCAGACTCGCCATCGGGCCCGATGATCTGAAGTGGATCGGCACGCCACAGGACGGCCTCATCATGTTCGATGATGGTGGCACTCCCTTCGAGGGTGGGGATGAGCGTGCCGTGGTCTTGAACACCGGATTCGATCCGCGCCTCGGCAGTAATCGTGTTACGGCGGTCTACTCCAACGAGGCCGGCGTCGTCTGGATCGGCACCGATAACGGGCTGAACCGGGTCCGTTATCGGTACGACAGACTCACAGGGAACTTCGAGATCTCCTCCTGGCGCGAGTATCGACTCCAACATGGGTTGCTCTCGCCTGTGATCACGGACATCGAAGGCGACACGGAGGGCAACATCTGGGCCGCCACCAAGGGCGGCCTGACCCAGTTGAAGGCGAACGGACTCCTCGTCCTCACTTACACCACGGCCAACAGCCCCCTGATCGACAACCGCATCGAATCACTGTTGTACGATAGGGATGAGGGCGAACTGTGGGTCGGTACCTTTGACGGCCTTGCTCGGATCCAGATCAGCGGGGGATCGATAAAGGCCGCAGCTCCGAATGCATCGGCGTATCCGAATCCTCTGCGTCTCTCGCCCGCCGCCAGCACTCGACTCACCATCAGCGGAATCCCCGAAGGCTCGTCTGTGAGCATCTTTTCTGTCGACGGGCACCTCGTCCGTCAGCTTGAAGCGTTCTATCGCGAGAACTCAGTGACGTGGGATGGGACGAACGAGGACGGCCGTGTTGTGAGTTCCGGCGTCTTCTATTACGTCGCCACCGATCTTCAGGGAAGTTCGACTCGCGGGAAATTCGCTGTCATCAGAGATCGATAGAGAGCGCGTACTTGAGGGTGAACCTGAATAGCGTCTTTTTCGCCAGCCTGCTGGCAACCACCCTGTTGTCGACAGCGATGGCAGACGTACGCCTGCTTCGCCAGGAGCCCGGCATGCTGCGGCTCGCGTATACGGCGGATCGTGCAGAAACGTTGGGTTGCGATCACAAGGTACTCATTGGGATTCCACTGCAGGGAGATGTGTCGCTGTCCGTCGTCCGAACCACGGTCTCCCCCACCGTGACCGCGGGGCCAGCAGAGGCGCCCTGCCAACAGTCATCACACCCCTCACCGGCATACTTGGGAGCGATTGGCTTCCTGCGCGAGCAGCGGGTCGTGGAGGTCTGGTTTTCGCGTGCCGGCCATCACGACCAGACCTTCGAAGAAATTGTCGTCGATCTGAACCTGCCCACGAGTACGAGCGGCACGCCCGCCCCGCGTCTCGAATCCTTCGCAGAGGAATTGTATTCCGGTGCCATGGTGAACTATGAACAGGCCCGCAGATGGCGCCGCAGCCAGTATCACGGACGACTCAAACCCGTCACACAGGCCCACGGGCGGCGGCTGAAGCTCAGCCTGAGCCGGACGGGGATCTACAGAATCACAGGAGAGGATCTGCAGCGGGTGGGAGTAGACCTCAGCCTCATCTCTCCGCCTGAGATCGCGCTTCACTACGGGGGCGGGAGGGCTTTGGCCGCAGCGGTAGGCGCCTCCTCTGATCACCAGTTGCAGGAGATCGAGATTCTTGTCACCGATGGCGGTGATGGCCGGTTCGACCCGCACGACTCCATCCTCTTCTACGGGGAGTCCCTTGCTCGCTGGGTCGGCGATCCCAGCACCGGCTTCCAGCATATCCGGCATCCATACTCGGACACCAACGTCTATTGGCTGTCCCTGGGCGCGGGCCAGGGAGCTGCGCGCGGCCACGTGCAGCCCCCCGTGTCTGGGACACCGTCGATCACGCGGGAAACCCATCGAGTGCGCCTCCACCAGGAGGTGGAGACATCGACGACCTATTTCGCTCAGGGCAATATTCAATCAGGTCTGGAGTGGTACTGGAAGGATCTCCGAGCGGGCGACTCGGAGTCCTTCGCACTGTGGATCAGCCGACCCGTGTCAGGTCCGACGACCATTCGACTCCGCTTCGTCGCGCGCACCGAGTCCAGTCGACTGTTCAGTGTGAACTGGAACGGCCGGCGCGTCGGCACGGCAACCTTCGAGGCAGAGGGGCCTCACCTCTTCGAGTTTGCGACTGACCGCGCGCCATTGGATGGGTCAAACGAGCTGACCCTCACAAACAACTCGGGCAGTCTGAGTCTCTTCGATTGGTATGAGCTCGAGTTCGACCGCCAACTCGAGGCCGAGGACGACGCGCTTTTCTTCCATGCCACAGACACGTCTGGGATCGTCGAGTATCGACTGAGCGGCTTCAGTGAGCAGCCGCGTCTGTTCGAGGTGTCTGACGGCCTCAAGGAAATCGTCGCCATCACGCACGATCTGACGTCAGGTGCGGTCGTGTTCCAGGATAGCGCAGGCCCGGCGCGATCATATGTGGCACTCACGCCAGAGAGAATGAGGAATCTGAGTAGAATCGAGACGGTAGACTGGCACGATCTCAAACAAGGAGAGGTCTCTGGCGCAGACTACCTGATCATCTCACATGCCGATTTCCTGGATCAAGCTGAGCGGCTGGCTGCGTGGCGCAAGTCGGACGACCGCTTTGGCCCACCCGTGTCGGCGGCCGTCGTCGATGTACAGGACATCTACAACAGCTTCTCCGGAGGCCTGCTCGATCCAACGGCGATCCGCGACTTCGTGAGCCACACGACCTCGAACTGGGATCCGGTGCCGTTCTTCGTGCTGCTTCTTGGCGATGGCAGCTACGATTACAAGAACAACTCGGGCACATCTACGGGCAATTGGATTCCTCCTTATGAAGACAGGGATCTCACCTACGACGACTGGTACGTTTGTGTCGTGGGCGAGGACGCACTGCCCGACATGGCCATCGGACGGTTACCTGTGCAGACGGCGACCGACGCTCGAACGATCGTGGACAAGCTGATCGACTACGATTCGAATCTGGAGTTTGGTGACTGGCATGCCCGGGCACTGATCGTGGCGGATGATACGTACAACGCCGATGANCTGACCGTCGTCGAAGCGATGTTCGTCAGAGATGCCGAGGATCTGGCGTCCCACTTCCTGCCGGCCGATGTAGATGTGGAAAAGCTCTACCTGCTCGAGTTCCCACTGGAGGGTCGTTTCAAGCCCAGCGCTCGTGACGCCTTTATCGATCGGTTCAACGCCGGCTCCCTGTTGCTCGTTTACATCGGACACGGCAACGCTCAGGTCTTCGCGCACGAGCACATCTTCGTGGTGTCCACGGACCTGGAACAGATCGACAACGGTCGCCGCCTGCCTTTCCTCTACACTGCCGCCAGTCAGATGGCCGTTTTCGACGACCCGGTGCGCGATTCCATTCCAGAGGCTCTTCTCAAACGAACCGGGGGTGGCATCATCGGCATGATTGGAGCCACTCGTGTCGGCTTCCACGAGAGCAATATGGCCCTGGCCCGCAGCTTCCACCGACTCATGTTCGGCACCGGACGTCAGCACGTACCTGTAGGCCTCGGTCTTATGGAAGCCAAAGCAGTCTCCGATGCGAGCCTGAGTAGGATCTTGCGCTACAATCTGTTCGGTGATCCGCTGACACGGCTGGCCCGCCCCGCTTTTGCCGTCCATATGGAGGCAACACAAGACACGCTTCGAGCCCTTGGCGAAGCCCACGTTGCGGGGAGACTGGTTGATGAGGAAGGCAAACTCCTCGATGACTTTTCTGGCCAGGTCCGCGTTCAGGTATTCGATTCCACAATACAGAGGGTAGTAACGGACAGGAACGAAACCATGGAATATGAGAAACGTGGCGCCCCGATCTATCGAGGCCTCGTCCCTGTTGTAGATGGTCGCTTTGAGACCGTCTTCCGCACGCCCAAGGACATTGCCTACGGAACAGGCGAGGGACGCATGACCGCCTACGCATGGGACGGTCGAGTATCTGCCTATGGCGCAGCGGGACCGATTGCCTTCTCGGGCACCGATGAATTGGCTCCCCCCGACGATGACGGCCCCGAGATCGAGCTCACACTGGACGGTCGTGGGTCCGGTGATGAGCAACAGGTTCTGCAGGTGGGTCCGACGACACTGCTGCACGCTCGCCTGCGCGACCCGAGCGGAATCAACATCACCGGTGAGATCGGACACCGGATCGAGCTGCGGATCGACGGCGCGGTGACGGACGTAACCGGGCGCTACGAGACGATGTCCGACTATCGTGAGGGCGACCTGCAAATTCGACTGTCGGGACTCGAGCCAGGTAAACACCGCCTGCAACTGGAAGCCTGGGATACCTACAACAATTGGGCGGTAGAATCCATCGCCTTTCGTGTAGGTGATGCCGTGGACGCCCTCAGCAACGTCCTGTTTCANCCCAATCCGACGCGTGATGGGGGCCACTTCACGTTTTCGCTGTCACAGGCATCCCCCGCGGTGCGCATTCAAGTGTTTTCTGTCGCCGGTACACCAGTGGCGGAGTTGAAGGGCACTGGGACGGAGGGTTACAACCAGATCGTGTGGCACCCGGAACAGGAACTGGCGAGTGGTACTTATCTGTTCAAGATCTCAGCGGACGGACTCGACGGCGATTCGTCACATGAGAACGGAATAATCCAGGTCATGCGGTAGGGGCCGAATGAGGTCCCCTGAGAATGTCCACAGTCGCAGCGATGATGTCTTCGCCTTTCATCAGCTGACAGGTCGCCTCGCCGATCTTCCCCTCCACCACCTGGTCTCTCGAGCGCAGGANCTCTTCCATGCGGTCGAAGGCGATCGTGGACCCCATCATCTCTGTCAGAGTGACCTCTTCCTCACCCCGTTGCGGATGGTTGAGCACCACGACCTTCGGGTGGTCCGGTGAGATCGACGCCTGACGATCATCTCCGGCATAGTCCTCGCCAATGTGGATGGACGAGTTCGCTCTGTGATCCACGCCGAGAAGAAAGACATGCCCCCCCTTCTTGATCAGGCGGTCCAGAGCACTGTCGCGACCAAGGGCGCCGCGATCCAGATCGTCCTCGACCAAATCTTCTGCATCGGGGCCGACCACCGTCACCGCATGGGTCGGGTGAAGACTTCGGATCGCGCCCGGAAGACTCCTTGCCGCTTCCGTGATCGCCCCGTTAAGGGATGGCGTGAGCAGCGGATCGTAGTACTGGCAGCCGCTGTGAGTGAAGGTCGGCACCATCAGCGTGCCTGCGGCCCCCAGCACATCCAGGAAGGCCTGCAGCACAGTCGGTGCTCCCCCTTCGACATGGCCCATGCTCGACAGTGAACTGTGGACCATCACGCGGTCGCCGGCCTTGAGGCCCATGGATTCCAGGCTGCGGATGACATCGGATCGCACAACGCTCATTCCTCTACCCCTTGCCCGGCATCTGCTTCCCTATCGGTGGCTTCTGCGCCACGCACCCGTGTCAACGTCTCCTTATTGGCGCTGGTCAGTATTTGCAGGGCCTCCCGTGCGGCATCGGCATCGGGACCTCCCCGCTGCTCCAGCAACCCGGCCAGGTCTTCGATCACTGCCGCATCGCCCAGCATGCCAAGACTGCGCGCCGCTTCGGCCCGAACCCAGACACTCGTGTCGCGCAGGGCCGCCCGCAGTGGTTCGCGGGCTGCGACAGTCCGATGCTGCCCCAGCGTCTGAGCTGCAACGAAACGCACGACGTCTTCCGGGTCTTCGGTCAGCGTACGGGTAACAGCACTCTCGGCCTGCTGCGTCCACAGTCGGTGAAGGGCCGCGACCGCTTGTTTGCGGACGGACGACGCCGTGTCCTGCAGAGCGTGGACGAGTGCGGGAACGACCAACGTGTCATCCGAAGCTCCGAGACTTTGAGCTGCTGCAGCTCGCAGGTCGGGGAGTGTATCTTCACGGAGCACGACGACCAGGTACTCGACGATCCCCGGATCGGCCATGTTGCCCAGGGCCAAAAGTGCAGCCCGGCGAACATGCTCATTGCGATCCTCGGCCAGTTGCCTCACGGTGCCTCGGGCACGCTCGTCGCCGATCCGGCCAAGAATCTGAGCGCTGATGTAACGCAGGCTGTCCGGCCCTGTCGTGGCGAAGTCGATGAGCGGTTCGACGGCGACCGGGCCGTGTTTGATCAGCTCGTAGCTGGCTCGCAATCTGACTTTGTGATCCGAACTCGACAGATCACTGATGGCCGATCCGACATCGCGCTTGCCACATCCGGCAACGAAGAGAAGAACACCAATGCCGCGCAGAATCATCGTCGCTCTGCGAGTAACGCTCCGTCTGCGGGGGGACACGAGCGCCCAAGCGACGCTCAGGCGCCCTTCTCGTCCTCGGTCGCCAGCAGAATCGTGGAGACACCGACACGCTTGGCAGCCTCCAGGATTAACAGGACCCACTTATGCTTCGTCTCCTTATCCGTCCGCAGGATCAGGGTCAGACTCCGGGTGGACTGTTTCTCCCGCAACAGTACCCGCTCGATGTCTCCCTGGCCGATGATCTCACGATTGATCTCCATCTGGCCATCCACCGTGACTGACGCGACCAGCTTCTTCTCCTCGGCCTCTCTCGCATTGCGCGCCTGCGGCAGCTCCACCTGCAGACGGTACGGCTGTTTGAACACCGTCGTCACCATGAAGAAGATCAACAGAAGAAAGACACAGTCGATCAATGGCGTCAGATTCTTTTCTTGATCCTGTGCAACGCGCGCTTTTCGTCTCCGCGACTTGGCCACGATCATTCTCCCTGCACGACCACGAAGGCGATGCCCTGCACGCCGACCTCCTTGGCCGTATCCACCAAGTGGACGACGTGCCTCTGGGCGCATTCGCCGTCGGCTTGAATAATGATGTTCTCGTTGCGCGCTTCGGCCATGGCACGGACCAGCCGCTGCGCCAATGCAGTCGCCTCAACCGGTTCACCGCCGATCTCGATCTGTCCGTCATGATCCAGGATGACGTTGATGTCCTTCTTCTGCTCCTCTACCGATTGACTCGGCGCGGGCAGATCCACGTCCAGCCCCTTGGTGTGCAGGAACACAGTCGTCACCATGAAAAAGACGAGCAGCAGGAAGACGCAATCGATCAGCGGGGTCAGATCCGGCCCCCCCTCCTGATGTAGACTCTCTCGCAGCGTTCGCCGGTGTCTGGCCATGGTTCCTCTCCCTCTTCAGCGCCGACAGGACACTATTTCTTGTCCCTGCGCCGCCCGGCCATGATCAGGGCGTTCGAGAACGCGTGCCCGAAAACCTCCACCTGGTCCAGGAACAGGTCTGCCTTGCGCGCGAGATACCCGTAGGCCACGATCGTGGGGATGGCGACGATCAACCCGCTGGCCGTCGTCACAAGAGCCTGTGAGATGCCGTCGGCCACTACCTTCGGATCTCCCGTGCCGACGGCAGCAATCGACTCGAACGCGAGGATCATACCGATGATCGTTCCTAGAAGTCCCAGCAGCGGCGTGATATTGCCGATCATGTTCAAGATGGGAAGATGCTTCCCCAGGTAAGAGCGCGAGGCCTCCTCGGTCTCGATCACGAGCTCCTCCTTCAAGTCCGACAGTTCCTGCCGCCGTTCGATGAACCGTGCGATTTGCCCTCCTCCGCCAGCCTCTGACAGTTGGACAATCTCTTCGTTCGTCTCGCGGAATTCCCGTTGCTCCAACATCAGGATGTCGTAACGACTCAGCAGCGCCGCAAAGACATGATTGAGCACTCCCTTGCCGTTGTTGACCTCCTCCACAACCGCCTCCTCACCCCCATTGACGAGCGAAGCTTCGATCCGGCTAAGCTCCTGTTGAGCCTGGGCACGATCTGGTAGGCGACTGAACACCCA
>PATE01000032.1 GCA_002712305.1 Gemmatimonadota bacterium
GACGTGGGACAATGGAATCGACCCACTGTCGACTACCACCGTCTGCTCAAGGGCCTCGATGTCGGAGAAATCACTGACCATGTGCACGAAGGATCGTCGCCGCCCGGACTCGACCTGCCCCAGAAAGCGGCGCGGGCGGGCGGCCTGTGTGATCCGGTTGGAGACGTCGGCCATCGTGAGCCCCAGACTCTGAAGCTGATCGTCGTCCAGTTCGACTTCCACCGAGTGCTGCCGACCGCCATAGATGTTGACACTTGCTACGCCGTCGATGCTCTCCAACTGGGGCGTCACCTTCGAATCGATCACGCGTCGAATCTGGTCGAGGGATCCTTCTCCACGCGCTTGCAGGGCCATGAACCGATTCGACATCTGTTCTGTATCGAGCTTGAAGGCTGAGACGATGAACTCGTCACCCAGACTGGCCTGCACGGCGGCGACCTCTTCCTGCAGGCGCAGGTAGGAATACTTCTGATTCGTGGAAGGCGTGTAATAGACATAGAGCGTCGCCTGGCGCTGTTGGACATTCGCCTCGATGCGTTCGATGCCTTCGAGGGTGGCGATGGCACTCTCGATGGGGATGACGGCCTGCCGTTCGAGATAGGCCGGTTCCGCATCTCGCTGGCTGCGCACCTGCACCAGATGCAGGGGCAGTTCGGCAAAGGGAATCAGTTCCACACTGAGTCGCTGATGAGACACAACGCCGAGCATGCACGCACCCAGCAACAACATGCAGACCATCACGGGTCTGCGTATGACACCTTCCATCATCGGTTTCCGGGGATCTCGGTCAAGACAGTCGGGTCTCGGGCAGTCGCGTCACAGACAGTCGATCTACGCGAGCGAACAGATGATAGACGCACGGAATGACCACAAGCGTCAGCGTCGTCGATGTCACCAGACCACCGATGACCGCCACCGCCATGGGCGCCCGCAGAGCAGCGCCCTCGCCAAACCCGATCGCCAGCGGTAACAGGGCCAACAGCGTCGTGACGCTGGTCATGAAGATGGGTCTCAAGCGGGCACGTCCGGCTTCGACGATGGCATCCTGGAGATCCATCCCGGCACGCCGACCCTGATTGATGCGGTCCACCAGAATGATCGAGTCATTCACCGCAATGCCCGCGAGCATGATCAGCCCGATGAAGGACATCACATTCAAGGGCATGCCCAACGACCAGAGCAGAGCCACGGCGCCCACACCGGCGAGGGGGATGGTCAGCAGAATCACAAAGGGGTGCACGAGCGACTCGAATTGGGCGGCCATGACCATGTACACGAGGGCTACGGCCAGCAGCAGTGCGAAACGAAGATTGCCGAAGGCCTCTTCTCGCATCTGCTCTTCACCGGTGACGGCCAAACGGTATTCCGGGGGCAGCGCGATGGTCTGCAGGTCAGCCCCCACGTCGCGCGCGATTCGGTCAAAGGGTTCGTCCGAGTTCAGATGGGCGCTGACCGTGACGATGCGGGTCTGCTCGCTGCGCTGGATCGCCCGGGGTGCGGTCTTTGGGCGCAGCTCGGCGATCTGATCCAGACGCACGCGCCGGCCGTCGGGCGATTCCAGCAGAAGGCCGTCGAGCTCTTCCAGGGCCATGGGCGGTCGCCGGATGACGATGTCGGAGTATTCCCCGCTACGGCCGAGTTGCCCCGCCTCTCGTCCCGAGAGCAGTTGCTCCAGCTGAGAGGCGACGGCATCTACCTGTAGTCCGAATTGAGCTGCCAGCGTTCGTTCGATCACAACGTCGACCTGGGGACGCCCATCCTCCATGCTCATCTCGACCCCCTTGAGACCCGGCATCTCTTTCAGACGCGCCGCCACGTGTTGTGCGAGCTCACTGAGCGTCTCCAGCTGTCGACCACGAATCTCCACGATCAGGGGCGCCGCTGCGCGTCCCAGAGATGCCTCCAGGGCCGTCTCCTGCAGGAGGAACCGGGAATCTACGTCCGGCAGATCCCCCAGCTCATCGCCGAGTCGCCGCACCAGGGCAGCGGGGACCTGCTGAACGTCGGAAGACAGTAGTAGCTGCACGACGGCCGTGTTCTCATCGGCGAGCCGTTCCTGGCTGGCTTCCGCACTGGCGGGACCCACCCGTGCGTACACGTGCTCGACGATACCGGGAAAGCTGGCCGTCACAAAAGCTTCCACGCCGCGTACGGTGCCCTCCGAACGCTCGATACTCGTCCCTTCAGGAAGGGTCAGTTCGATCGACAGATCACCATTCCCCGTGCGGGGCATGAACTCGCTGCCGACCTGCGGCAGCAATCCGGCAGTACCAACCACCAGGATGATGGCGGCCATGACCACGAACCCACGCCGATGCAGCAGACCCGCGAGCAGCGCCGCGTAGCGCGGGGCATGTCCTATGGTGGACGCCATCGGCCGCGTGCCGGTCAACAACCGCGAGCACAACATGGGAATGACGACGAGGGCAACGAAAAGCGAGGACACGAGGGAGAATGCCACGGTCCACGCCTGCTCTTTGAAGAGTGCCCCTGCCGCCCCGTGGAGATAGATGATGGGCAGAAAGACGATGATCGTCGTCAACGTCGAACTCGTGATGGCGGCGCCCACGTCTCCCGTCCCACGGGCGGCGGCCTCTGCCGGACTGTCGCCCTGCTCCATTCGCCGGAAGATGCTCTCCACGACGACGATGGCATTGTCCACCAGCATGCCGGCCCCAAGAGCGAGACCTCCGAGGGTCATCAGATTGAGGGTGAGATCACCGAAATACATCAGATTGAACGTGGCCACCACCGAGACGGGGATCGCCAGACTTACCACGAGGGTGACCCCCACACGGCGCAGGAACAGGAACAACACCACAACGGCCAGCAGGACACCTGCCAGACCCGTCTCCTGAACCTCCTGAACGGCGGCCTCTACGAAGTGCGACTGATCCTGAATGACGATGAGTTCGTATCCCGGCAAGGTCCGACGCAGCAGATCGAGTTGTTCGCGAATACTGGCGGCGGAGGAAATCGTATTGGAACGAGCTTCCTTGTAGATCTCCAACCCGAGACAACGCCTGCCGTCGAGGCGAACCAGGTTGGTTGCCGGCGCCAGGGCCTGCCTCACTGTGGCCACCTGATGCAACCGGATCGGCTCACCCGAATTGGGATCACTCGGTGTTCGTGTTTCCACCGATGCGTCAGGTTTCGAATAGCCGACAATGACATCTTCGATCTCGGCGACGGACTCAAACTCGCCAACACCACGAATGACGTAGCGGCGACCCATTTCGGTGATCGAACCACCCGCCAGGTTCCGATTGGCGCGCTGCACGGCGCCGGCGACGGTCTCTACCGTCAGACCGAAAGCCTCCAGTGTCAGGGCATCGGCGAGAATCTCGACCTCCATCTGCCGTGCGCCCACGAGTTCGACGGCAGCGACCCCGGGCAGACGAATCAGCTCGTTGCGGATAATGCTCTCCGCCGTCTGTCGCAGGGCGTCCGGATCGTCCGAATCTGGATGGTAGAAAGCTGCCACGATGACGGGTACAGCGTTCGGATCTTGTTGGCTTACCGTGATCGTCGACTCGTCATTGCGCTGGCCGAAGTCGGCCATCGCTTTCTGCAGGTCCAGGTAGGCTTCGTCCATGTCGGCGGCCCAACCATACTGTACCGTCACCTGCGCTCTACCGGTCTGTACGATGGACACCACACGCTCGACACCTCGCCCTCGAGCGGCTGCCGCCTCCATGGGCGTCACGTATCGGCGTTCCATCTCCTCCGGTGGTTCTTCGCCCGCCGCGACCTCGATGAAGAGGCGGGGATTGCTCAGATCGGGAAACAGATCGACCCCGAGCTGCTGCAGCGAGATGTAGCCGAGCAGGAGAATGGCCAGAACGGCCATCAGCACCGTCGTCGGAAAAGCGACAGCGAGGCGAGCGATCCGTTCCATCGAGTCTATCGCCCCGTCTTGACTCGTGATCGATCGCGCAGCGTCTCGAAGCCTTCCACCACCAGTTCCTCATCGACGTCGAGCCCACTGAGCACTTCCACGGCCTGCCGGTTGCCGATGCCGAGTTCGAGCTGCCTTTCGAGGGCGATCCCCTTGTCGACGATGTAGACCACGTGACGGCCATCGCGGTCGGTCACCACATCCCGAGCGATGACGATCGTTGAATCCCTCTCTTCTGCGATGATGTCGATCTTCAGAAACATTCCAGGTCGCAGCGACAGTTCCTCGTTGGCCACGCGCAGGGTCGCCTTGAACATGCGGCTGTCGGCGTCGAGAACCGGCGACACCTGTTCGATGACGCCAGACAGGGTGTCACTGTCGGAGCCGCCATAGGCCATCGCAATCAAGGACTGGTCAGGATGCACTCGATCGATCTCAGCGCCCGGCAGGGAGACCTCGGCGTAGAGCGTCTCGTAGTCCATGAGGCGACCGAGTTCGGCCCCGGTTTCGACGAGTTCGCCCACGCTGCGATGAGGCAGATCGGCGAGGATCCCCGAAAAAGGGGCCCGCACTTCGAGGCGCGCCAACTGCAGCTGCGCATTCTCCAACGCGTAGTCGGCGTCGATGAACATGCGTTCTGCATCTGTCACCTCCCGCAGCGTGATTCCACCCTTTTCGTGGAGGACTTTCTGTTTCTCGAATTCGCGCTGCGCCGATTGATACTGCAGGCGCTTCGATTCGATGCTGACCTGATTCTCGAATTCGGGATTGTGAAGCCGAACGACCAGCGCGCCTTCAGCGATGGCGTCCCCCATGGCATAGGGACGACCTGCCGTCGGATGAGGTTGTAGTTGATACTCACCGGCCTGCAGGGCGGTGAGGGTTGCCGCATTGATCGCTTGGGCCGTAGACGTGGCCGAAACGTACTCGGCGATGGGCTGCCGTTGTACGGCCTCGACGCGGACGGGAATGGCCGACTCCACGTCGATCTGAGGGCCTTCCTCGTCGCAGCCGCTGAGTGCAACCACCAACAGCAGGCTCGTAGCGATGGTTTGGCGCATCGTCATGTCAGTCTCCATCTACCGTAGGCGCCAAAGGCTCACCGCGGGCGAAGTCGTAGAGGGTTCGGACCTTCAGGTCGAGGAGGGCGAGTTCGTAGTTGATTCGAGCGAACACCTCGTTCAGCTGCTCGCGCGACAATTGGGTCTGGTAAAACGCGATGTCCTTGGAGGGTAGATCGCCATTGCGGTAACGCTCGAGGTTGATCTCGTAGGTCCGGCGCGCATTGTCGACGGACTTGGTGGCGATGTCGATCTGTGTTTCCTGGTTTTGCAGCGCTCGGTGCGCCTGCCGGATCTCAGCCGTGATCTGCCGGCGCTCCTCGGCGGCGGATCGTTCGCTTCGAGCGACCTGTTGTTCCGCCGCAGCGACACGATGGGCACTCTCTCCCCAATCGAAGAGCGGCACATTCAGCTGCACGGCGACGCCCTGATTGCGTGTGGGCGAGGCGTACACATCCGCCGCCGTCTCGTCGGTGCCGATCAGTCCGAAGGTGACGTCCACCGACCCATTGAACTCATTGAGGGCCCGTGTGCGGATCACATCTGCCATCGCGTTGCGGACGGCCAGATCACTCTGACGAATCTCCATGCGATGGGTGACACCATGCTTCACGGCCTCGTCGAGATCCACGGTCGTCATCTGGGGCCTCACATCTGCTTCAACATCCAGCTCGGTGTCGAAGGGGAGCCCCAACAGCAGGCAGAACGTGTCGTGGGCATTGGCGAACTGCATCTGCACATTTTCCAACGTGGCCTGACTGTTGGCCCGCGTGAGATCAGCTTGATAGAACTCCTCTGCCGCTGTGATGCCCGCATCCACCTTGCTACGGATGATCTCGAGAGACTCTGTCGCATTGCGGAGTTCTTCAGCGGCAATTCCCACATTCCTCTGACGGTAGTACAGATCGAGATACTGCCGTGTCACATCGCTCTCGATCTNCAATCTCTGCACAGCGTAGCTGAGCCGTGCATTCTCGAGCTCGAGTTCGAGCTGCTTCAGATCCAGGNGTGTGCGATTGTAGGTGAACAGGGGCTGAGAATAGCGCAACTGCAAGCTGCTGCTGAACGTCGTCTGCTCGCCGCCTCCGGCGAACGAACTGGACGCCTCGCGCCAGTTCAGTCCCTGAGTCAGCGAGAGGGTGCCGTCCGACCACTCGATCGGTTGGCGGATCGACAGGAAGCCTCCAGACTGGGTCTGCTCTTGCGTGTTGTAGNCGGAGACCAGGTCATTGAAGACACGATCCCTGGACAGCTGCAGAGGCGTCAGGGTCAGGTGAAACTGAGAGCGCAGCGCCGCCCGCTGTGCCAGCAGATTGCGGCGACTGATCTCCAGATTGCTCCGTGCCGTCAGGATCGTCGGCGAACGATCCATGGCACGTTGCAGAGCCACCTCAAGAGGAAAGGGCTCCGCTTCCGCCCTCGAGAACCACATGATCCCTCCAAGCAGCGGTAGGAGTCGCAGGGCCATTCTCGTCATTATTGCTCCACCCATTTGATGGCGTCGGCGACGACCGAACGCCCTCCGGTTTTGTCTGAAAGCTCTACGCGTGCCATGCCCGCCGCCAAGCGATACGTGCCCAACTGGTTCCAACCCTCCTGCGCCTCGCCAAGGTCGAGCACCGTCTCTTCCCGACCATCGTCGTTGTGAACGAGGAAGGTGAGTTGGTTGTCTACGCGCTGGTGCCGACTCTCTCGCTTCATCTCTTCCAGGGGACCACAGTAGTAGAACAGTTCGTAGTCTCCTGCACGGGCCACCTCCGTTTGCCANGCGACGCCGCTACGTCCATCTCCGGCTCGTTTGTAGCGTCCTGACAAGACGAAGCGACCGTAGAAGCGCTGATCTGTCGTGGCCTGCCACGTACCGGGTGCGTCCCACCAGCGCATGGCCCGATAGTTNACCTCCTGTTCCTCCAGGTCGAACAGGTCGACGACGGTACGACGCAGCCAGTTCGGTTTCTGCCCCATGACAAACTCAAACCCATCGTCCTCGTCATCGACGACATACTCGGTCACGTCGGCTGGCGGATCGTCGGCGATCTTCTCGATGGCCTCGTCCACATGAGCCACGGCATCTCGACGAAGCGTCGCCTCATTGAAAGGTCTCTGCATCATGGAGGGGATGTTGCGAGACACATAGGTATCGATCGTCATCTCTGCCGCCGGCTTGTCGAGCAGGATGCCAAGTTTCTTCCTCGTACCCGCCGGCATGGAGACTATCTGGGTATAGTCGGCTTGCCTCTCGTTCTGCTGCCACCAGGGCACCGCATCGACCTGGCGGTAACGAAAACTCACAGCCACAACCCCGTCGACGTCAGTGGNATTGCTCAGATCGACTTCGACCTGGGTCCGTGTTCGTTCGCCCTCCAACACGAGGAAGGTCTCAGCTCTTTCCAGCTCGTATCCGGGCAAATGTGTCGTACGATACCAGGTGTCGATGGCCTCTTCAGGATTCTGCAGGCCCAATTCGGTGACAAACTGAAGCATCTGCGTCTGCGTCATCTGCCGGTGTTTGTGTTCCTCAACCCAGGCGGTCAGCCGCTCGGCGAAGGCCTCAGGCCCGACGTGGGCGGCGAACAGTTGCAGCAGTTGACGACCCCGCGCTCTGATCGCCTTCGCCCGAATGTTCTCGTCCTCGTCGTCCTCTTTGGCGAGCAGATCTTCGAGAGACGTACGCTGTAGCAGGAGATTCGCACGCTCCACGTCTGTCATGCCAATCCATCGACGGGTCCCCACATTCTCGGGGGGTGTCACGCGGTCGCGGAAGTACGCCTCAAGGGCATAATTGAGCACCGGCCATCGGGGCGAACTCAGATGGGTGGTGTAGGACAGATAGTTGGGCAGTAATTCCCAACCCGACTCCAGAAAACCATCGCGATTCAGAATCGTGGAGCCCGGATCGCGCATCCGNAACAGGTCGACGAGNACGAAGGTCCGCAGATAGTCGGATTGCAGCGTCGCCGCAGACTCTGCCTGGTTGGCCCNCTCCTGGCGGAATTTCGAGCGCCGTTTCTGACGCCCGAAGTCGCACCCTTCACAGGTCGTGCCCATCTCGGGTAGAAAGACGAGTTCCGGCTGCACCGTCTCCTGGGCCGTCGTCCAGAGACGTCGGTAGGCAAAGATCTGGATCGGCACTTCTACCAACGAGAGTCGTGGATGGGGATAAGACAGATCCAGGTCGACCTCGTAGCCATTGCGAAACTCGCGAATCAGCTCGGGAAGTGCGCTCGACACGGAGTCGAGATAGCTGTCGAAATACGTATGCCCTGAGCGAACGACGAGGCGGTAGTCGATGTCGTCAACCGTGATCTGCCGAACCTCGTATTCCCCCGCCGTCAACGAGATCTGAGGCAGAGGCGTCTCGGGGTGAAAGTCGTGTTGGGCAAGGCCGTCCACGGTGTCGATGGACGTGGCCCCCTGAGAGATCNCCGTCCACGCCGACGGCACCGCGACACGAAGTCTGTACGTCGCAAAATCACGCTGACCCGCCAGCGGAAAAGCAGCCCCCGGTGCCACACCGGCCACAGGATACCAGGCCGATTCCGGGGTAAGGTGGAGATAATCGGGCGTGATGAAGGCGTATCTCTTGGGCACCGTGATCAGCAGCAGTCGGTAGGCCTTTTCGATTCGTTCCTGTTCGACATCGAGATAACAGAAGCGCTCATCGATGACGCCGTCGTATTGGATCTCCAGTCGGCGCGTGGCGCCCTGCTCCATAGGCACAGCAGAATTCACTCGAAGCAGATGTTGATCGCGCGAGAACGCGGCGATCTCACCATCGACGCGGATCTCCTCGACGGCCAGCCCTGGATTCAACGTGAGCAGCAGCGTGTCGAGGGCCACNTTCGTCGAATTGACCAGTTCTAGTGCCGCCCTGACGCCGATCTGCGACCCGTGGTGTTCAACCTCCAAGTCGTAGGAGGTCACCGCTGGTGTCGACTCCAGGGCGGCAGACGCGCTCAGGTCTCGCAGGTGTTGGCGGTATTGCTCGTCCGTCGTGTGACCTTCCCAGTACTGCACGCTGAGCCAGACGGCTCCCCCTAGGCAGCCGACCATGACCAACGCCGACATCACATTCGCCGACGCCGACTGACGCAGGCGGCGACTGAGCAGCNCTGTGGCGGCAATACAGGCGATGCCGAAGAGCAGGTGCGTTCCTCGCACAACCAACAGCTGGTCGAGATTGCCCAGGCCCACGAAGTCCGAATACGTCATGGGAATGTGAAAGCCGAGCACGTCGAAGTAGTAGTGGTAGCGGAAGCCGAGGACGGTAAGACACAACATGGCCAGGCCCATCATGAGGACGAAGACCAGCGCCTGACTGCGCAGAATTGTCACGAGCAGGACGGAGAGTCCGATCATGACGGCGAGAGTTGGCAATGTTCCGAAGAGCGTAAACAGGAAATACGGTTGCCAGGCGAAAGGCACGGGTACGAAGAAGCGGTGAACGACGGCGACACTGGCGAGAATGATGAGTTGGAGCGCCAGAAAGGCCCACCCCACGCCGAAGACCTTGCCCAGCACGTAGTCAAGGTTGCTGAAGCTGTGCACATACGACGTCTGCACCGTGTCCTGCTGTCGATCTCGCTTGACGAACTCCGTCGCCACAAGGGTCGAGATCATGCCCAGGGCCATACCGAGGAGGCGCACATTGACCAGGGGCAGNCTCCCGGACAGGGATCGGAANAAGTGGGGCGGGCTCGTGGCGGGGATATTGAGGATGACGTCGAGGAAGATCAGGTAGATCAGGGCGGCGCCGATAGTGAGCCGGAATGCCCATGACCGCCACAACAAACGTGCCTCATAGACTGCGACGGTCCAGATGACGTAGGGATGAATCACACGCCCTGCTCCAGATCCTGCTCAAGGTCCATCTCCTGGCCCGCCGCCTGCATGAAATGGATGTAGGCGTCTTCGAGATTCGGCTCGACCGTCGTACTTCCCGGCCCGGGGTTTTNATCTGCCACGAGGCGGACTTCGTACCCATCGGCCGCCGGAACGCTGGATACGACCGGGAAGCGTTGGCGCAGATCGTCCAGTTCCTCGTGCGAGGCCGTGATCTGCCAAACCCGGTCCTTCGATGTCGCTACCAGTTCATCAGGGGGACCGTGAAATTGGATCGTCCCTTCGTTGAGCAAGGCCACATCCGTACAGGTAGAGGAGATATCACCCACGATGTGGGTCGACAGGATGATGATGATCTCTCCCCTTGCCAGATCGGCCAGCAGGTTCCGGAATCGGAGTCGTTCCTGCGGATCCAGACCGACGGTCGGTTCGTCGACGACCATGATGGAAGGGTTGTTCACCAGCGTCTGGGCGATACCGAGTCTTCGTTTCATCCCNCCCGACAGCCTGCTCGCCTGCCGATCCCGTGCGTCGAACAGGCCCACGTCGTGAAGCAGTTCATCCACCCGCTCCCGGCGAGACGATTTCCGCTTCAGCCCACCCAGGGCAGCGCAATAGTCGAGGAACTCCCAGGTCGCCAGTTTGGGAAACTGACTGAACTCCTGTGGCAGATACCCCACCATTCGGCGGATTCGATCACGATCGCGCCGCAGATCGAGACCATCGATAGACACACGACCTGAGGTGGGTGCCAGAAGAGTTACGAGAATGCGGATCAGCGTCGTCTTNCCGGCGCCATTCGGCCCCANCAGGCCAAACATNCCACTGCCGATNNNCAGATCCACATCGCGCAAGGCGTAGTGNCCGCCTCGNTAGCGNTTGGNCAGTTGCTCGATGTCGATCTGCATGGNACCCAGNNGGGNAGATGANGTNGCNNGATNCGACTACGCTAGNAGNNANANGCGGACTCTGGCAAGGCAGANAGGAAGCCAATTCACGCAACCCATCATCCTGTGAGCTTCCTCCAGTGGTCGGCTCGCGACGGCCTGACCGGATCACGTAACTTGCGTGCCATGTCGACGTCCGTTTTCGCAGTTCGCTGGCCGGGCCCTTGCCGCCCTGGAAGGTGAACATGCCGGATCGACGCACCTATACCGTCGCGCCACGGGAAGGCGGCAACGCTCGGGTGTTACGTCGAGAATTCGAAGATCGCCGACGACAGCTGTTTGCCAAGTGGATTTTTCAGTATGAGGTCGGACGGCGAGCCCAGGCCGATACAAGTGAAGCAAGCGTCCACCGATTCTACGAAGAAAACGCCGACCTCTATACGCGCACCGACGGAGAGCTTACCCCCCTCTCGGTGGTGGCGGGGAGCATTCGCTCCTCGATGCTGCGACACGCGGAGACGGCGACCATGGACGAGTTGATCGCAGAACTACGGCAACGTCATGCGCACGAGATCGACGTTGATGATACCGCGCTCGAACGCGCCGTCGTCGAGCGCTCCGTCCCTATACCCTCAGAGTAGTGTCCTCTGATCCGGTTCACTTCCCTGCTGGAATCCTGATCCCTGATCGATCGGGCAACGCGGCCTGAGAATCCGCGACGGTCTACCGGAAATCCGCCGTTGTGGAGGCCGCCTCCAACCGCGGGCCCGACCTTTTCGATAAAGTAGGTAGCCGAGATGAAGACAGCGCCGGCGGCGAGGGTGGTGTGAATGGTCTTCAGAATCGGATCGCGGACGATGCGATCGAACTTGAGAGCGGTCTCGGAGTGGGTGCTTGGCGACGACGCGCCGGCAACCTTGCTTTGCAGTTCCCCTCATCGGATACGCCATGAATCGATTGTTCAAACGAGATCAGACCTTCGACTACCCCGTCATCGAGCGGGGGGACGGGATCTACCTGTTCGATACCGAGGGACGACGATACATCGATGGCACGTCTGGTGCCGGCAATGTAACCCTCGGACATGGTCGGCAGCGGATTGCCCAGGCCATGGGCCAACAGGCCGGTGAACTGGCCTATTGCTTCTCCTCCGCTTTCACGAATCGCCCCGCCATGGAGTTGGCCGAACGAGTCGTGGCGAGTTCGCCCGAAGGACTCAACCATGCCTATTTCGTTTCCGGTGGTTCAGAAGGTGTCGAGACGGCGCTGAAGCTGGCGCGGCAATATCATCTGCTGCGTGGCAACCCGGACAAACAGGTCGTCATCGCCCGTTGGCGTGGATATCACGGAGGTTCTCTGGGGGCCGTCTCTGCCACGGGCGTCCCGTCGCTGCGCGATCCCTTCGAACCCTGGCTGGCCCCCTTCCCTCACATCTCACCCTGTTATCCCTATCGTTGCGAAGCGCCGGGTTGCCAGGGGACGTGCGATCTGTCCTGCGCTCGTGAGCTCGAAGAGGCGATTCTTACCGCCGGCCCCGAATCGGTGGCCGCCTTCATCGCCGAACCGGTGGTCATGG
>PATE01000033.1 GCA_002712305.1 Gemmatimonadota bacterium
GTCGCCCTCTCCGTGCTGATCGAGCCCACACGCAGTGTGGGCGATCGGATCACGGGATATCTCGACGTAAACGTACGATCGAATACGGAAGCCCTGGGAGACGAATTGGGCATCGACGTCGGGCCGAATGTGGACATCAACTGGAATCAAACAGCGACCATCAACACCGGCCTCAGTTTCGGTGTGGCAGGTGATGCGAAACAGGACGATCTCGCGTTCACATTGAGCCTACTGATGGCCTATTGAGTTTACCCTTCTGAGTGCGGTCTCCCCGCCCGGAACGAAAAGCCCCCAAGACCAGGATGGTGTTGGGGGCTTTTTGTATGTGGATCGCTCACCAGTTCGTCATTGGCCCACGAACTTCGGTGCCCCGCAGCCGTCGTTGACGACCAGACTTCGCGGCGGAATCTGGGACCGGGATGGAATGAGCAGATCTGTTTCCAGGCGATTCTCGACGATCGTACCGTCTCCGACCTCGACCTCTTCGCCCAGAACAATCTGCCCCGGACGATGATCACCTGATTTCACGGTCCCGATCACGACGGATGCGTTGATCCGGCATCGTGGACCGATATCGACATTGCCATAGATCTCTACACTGGGGCCGATGATGGAGTGATCGCCAATGCCGACGGGTCCGAAGACATCGGCGTCGGTGCCGATAAAGACGTGATCACCGATGCGTGGGTGACGCCGTCGCAGTCTACGGGTGAGTCCCCCGAGGGTGCACGGGAGCAGGTGGCAGCCCGAACCGATGATTCCTGTCTGGCCCGTCGTCAGCCCACGATGGGGATGGTCGAGAAAGTTCGCATCCCCAATCCGGGTCTCGGGGTGGATGTCGGCCTGATAGTAACGACCACCCAATTCGGCGATGGCCCTTGGAATCAGGGGTACGGGCAGGCGGGTCAGACCGTCGATGCCAGGGACCGGGTCACTCTGGGTGAGACTATGGGCGATATCGTGATAGAAAAGCACACGCCAGCCAGGATACGTGCTGGCCACCAGCTGCATCTGGTAGTCGAAGACGGAATCGTAGGGAAAGCGGCGCAGATACTCGCGATAAGGATCGGGATCTCGCGAGTCGATGGCCTTGTCGATTTCGGCTGCGAACTCTGACTCCATGAGACCGGCGTCGTCCACATCGCAAGCGTGGCGCAGGTAGGCATCCCATACGGCCGGATCTTTCAGCGACGCGAAACGATTCCACCACGCCCGACGCTTGAGTTGGGGCAGATCGGCGAGGAGGCTGAAGGTTGCCCCCATGGCGCGGTCGTCGAGATCAGCACCGTCATCGACGGCCAGCAGCGACTGGGCGACCATGGCATACACCTGGTCGACCATCTCACCGATGGCGTCTTCCAGGGAACGACGCCGATCGAGGGGGTCGATATTGTGGGAGCCCGGAGCCACGCACTCGAGCAGATTGCCCAGAACCGTCTCGAGAATATCTCGATTGACGAATCCCCGTCCCGAGCGCTGCGCCAACACGGCTGGGTTCACCGGATCGATGCGCAGCGCAGCGAGTTCTTCCTCTGTGTACTGAGGTGCCAGAAGTCCGAGCAGCTGCGGCAACAACTCTTGCTTGCGCAGGCGATAGGTATCGTCGAAAAGACCGGTGGACACGCGACGTCTCTTTGCTCTAGGGATCCGGGTTGGATCACTAGTCCATGTGGAAGGCTTCTTCGAGGTGGACGATGACGGGTGACGCGTCGGAATTGCATTCCATCAGCGGCTCCATGTAGCGCCACCACTGCTGCATCATATCCTCGTCGGGCAGCGACTCCAGACGCGTAGGATCGTCGATCTCGAGATAAGCGAACAGGGTGAGACCATCGCGAAAAATGCTGTAGTTGCGGATGCCTTGATCTGTCAGCAACTGCGACAGATTCGGCCAGATTTCATCGTGACGACGTTTGTATTCTACTTCGTTGCCTGGCTTCAACTGCATCTTGAATCCGACGCGGGCCATGGTCTATTTCACTCTGTGATGAAGGGCATTGCGGCCGTAGACGATACACGTTTCCCCAACTTTCATCAATCGCTATCTTGACCTCTTCCTGTCACCTCAACGACGACGGTTCAACCCATGCATCCCTTCGAGAGTTTGGTGGTCCCCTCGGGCCAGGTCGGCATTCACTGGTTCGGCCAGAGCAGCTTTGCCCTCAAGAGTTCTGCTGGTGATGTGATCCACATCGACCCCTACTTCCCCCGCGAGCGACCTGCGGACGGCTTCATTCACGATCGAGCGCCATTGATGGAGGAGTCTCTGAAGGTCGATGGCATTCTGCTGACCCACGATCACGGCGATCATACATGCATGGAGTCCATCGACCGGATTCGAGCCACATATCCGGATGTAGTGTACGTGGCTCCCCCGGAGAGTGCTGCCCGTCTTCGTGAAGGGGGCATCGACGATGCGCTGATCACGGAGGTCACTGCTGGCGACACAGCGACCCTCGGCGGCATGACGGCCCATACGGTGTTTGCCAAACCGCCCGACGGTGACCCCGCCAACGACATTGCGAGCCCAGACGTACAGCACCTGGGATATGTCGTCGATGCTGGCGGCATACGGGTCTATGTCTCGGGAGATCCCATCAATACTTTTGCCGATCACGAGTCGCTGCTGGCGCCCATTCGCGAGTTGCAGCCGAAGGTCGGATTCCTCACCAATCATCCATCCGAGGGCGAGTTCCCCTTCTTCGATGGAAGTTCCCGCACCGCCGCAGCCTTGGGACTGAAAGCCGCCGTACCGGCCCACTACGGCTGTTTTGTTTCCCGTGACTACGATCCGACCGAGTGGGCGGCAAGTCTGCCTGCGAGCGTCGATGCACTGATCATTCCTTACAATCAGTCCGTTCTGTTCGCCGGTTGAATTGCGGAAAACCTTCGTCCCGAGCGCCCCAACTCCAGCCGTAATAAGGTGAGACGCCTTCGATGACGCTGCACAAGGTCCGTACCCACGCCGAGGGAGATGTTCTGCCTCGGTCCGAGCAGTTGGCCTGGAAGATGGCAGAGTTGGCCACCGCCGAGCGTCCAGTAGATGACGACGCAGTCACGATGGTGGGCAACCGATTGCTCGACAATGCCGCTGTCGCCCTCGGCGCGATCAATCGCGATCCCGTGCGGCATGCCCGACTGCTTGCTCTGGGCTACGAGCACCCGCAGCGCCGGGGCGCAGCCCTGTTCGGGTTGCCCTCTGATCGGACCTTTCATTGTGAGTGGGTGGCGCTGGCCAATGGTGTGGCCGTGCGTGAGTTGGACATGCACGACTGCTACCTGGCGGCTGATTACTCGCACCCGGGTGACAATATTCCCGGTGTATTGGCCGCGGCACAGCAACGCCGTTGTGATGGAGCGGCACTGACACGAGGGTTGCTCACCTCCTATGAGATCCAGATGGCGTTGGTATCGGGGATCTGCCTGCACGAACACAAGATCGATCACGTGGCCCACCTTGCGCCGGGCGTCGCGGCGGGCGTCGGAACCTTGCTCGGTCTCGACACGGAGACGGTGTATCAGGCCATTAACCAGTCTGTTCACCTCGCCTGTGCGACGCGGCAGTCCCGCAAGGGTGATATCACGAGTTGGAAGGCATACGCTCCGGGGCAGGCGGGCAAGTCGGCGCTGGAGGCAGTTGGTAGAGTGTTGTTGGGTGAACGAGCGCCGTCCCCGATCTACGAGGGACGTGACGCCGTGATCGCCCGGATGTTGTCGGGGCCTGAGGCCGAGTACATCGTCCCTCTGCCTGAAAACGGCGAACCCTTGCGAGCCATTCTCGACTCGTACACGAAAGAGCACTCTGCCGAATATCAGGCCCAGGCTTTGATCGATATCGGTTTCGCGCTACACGCTCGTGGCCTCGAGCTTGAGGCGATCGAGGACGTACAGATTCGTACCAGTCATCACACACATCACGTGATCGGCACCGGGGCCAACGATCCACAGAAGATGGACCCCGATGCATCGAGAGAAACCCTCGATCACAGTGTCATGTATATCCTCGCCGTCGCCTGGGAAGATGGGACGTGGCACCATGTGGACAGCTATACGTCTGAGAGAGCCCATCGCTCATCGACGGTGAGCCTCTGGCACAAGATCCGCACCGAGGAGGTGGCCGAGTGGACCCAGGCCTATCACGATCCAGATTTTCGTGGGAAGAAGTTTGGCGCCGAGGTCGTGGTGACCATGAAGAATGGCGACCACGTGGTACAGCGGTTGGACAATCCGAATGCTCACTCCCTGGGAGCAAGGCCTTTCACTCGGCCAGAATACGTCGGCAAACTACGATCGATGAGTGAAGATGTTGCTGAATCTTCCGAGATCGACCGGTTCATCGGCCTCGTCGAACGGCTCGAAGAGTTGAGTGCTGACGAGGTGGCGAGGCTGAACGTCGAAGTGCCCGCCCATGTCCTGGAGGATGCGACGGCGGATCGAGTGGGAATCCTGTAGTAACCAGTCGAACGACTTCAACTGCGTCGGTACATGGCCTCCCATGTATCGCGGGCCTGCCAACCGAGCAGGCGCCTTGCTTTGTCGACACGGTGTTTACGGTCGGGTGTACCGGCAGCGATGAAGAAAACTTCGTAGGGGTTTTCCATGGCCGGTGCACGCAAACCGCACAGCATCGATTCCCCCGTGTCTTCCCAGGACACGGTGAAGGAGCCCACGCCTGTTCCTCGCTGCTCAGGCAGAATCTCACGAGGTCGGAATCCACAGAACAGATAGGTGAGGACCTCCAGCCCCTCACGTTCGGCGAACACACGCGTCACCTGGTTTCCGAGGTATTTCGACATGGCATACAGGTCGTCCCCCGGATGCAGGGGAACATCGTCGACGACCTCGTGATCATGCCAGTAGTCGGCGTTGTGATTCATTCCTGCGTGAAAAGGGCCGGTGTGAATCAGTCGTTTCAGACCGCACTCGGCGGCGGCTTTCGCCACATTGTAGGCGCCGATCATATTCACGGTGAATGCCATCTCTGGATGAGGTCGTACGACGGTCAGATTGATCGCCGCATCCATCCCCTCACAGGCCTGGCGTACCTGGTCGTAGTCGCGCACGTCCACCACAGTGCACTCGTGCGGCGCCCCCAACACTTCTGGAAGAGGAGCACGAGCGCTCTGGCGCCGCTCTTCGTCCACCACCTGTTGCAGTGGAATCGCATCGGTGCAGCGGAGCGTGTAGTGGTCCTTGAGCGAGGCGATGGTCGCCGCCCCAACGGGCCCACCGGCTCCGAAGATGACGACCCGGCCTGATTCGACGGTTGCCATAGATCACCCCCCTCAGCGGCCGGCAGGGGCGAATCGCCCTGCACTTGCAACGTGTTCGATGCTCCACTGATATCCGGCCGAATCCACTTCCCGATAGAGTGCCTTGCGCACGGCGCCGACCACATCATCGCCGCTGGTGCCTTCAGCCGCATCGAGATCTCCAAACCGCAGACACAGGCATGCCAGTTTTCCTACGCGTGCCAACTCACGTCCCACCAGTTCGGCCGTGTAGGGTGCCAGGTGTTGGGCTTCGGCGCGCGGGTTCGGCATCCAGTGCGACCCCACGACGTAGTCTTCCGGATAGTCCGCAAGAAGGGATAGATGGCTGAGCAGGATGACGCGCCCGATCCCCAGTTCGTGCGCGGCGTTTATCATGCAGTATGTGCCACGGGCCACGACATCGAGGACCTCGTGTTCGGGCCCTTCCACAGAACCGGGGTCGTACGGCTGCCCGTGCACGACCACATCCATGTTGGACAGAGCACGTGTCGCAGAGGATGGAACACGCAGGTCGGCGCGGTGGTATGACTCGAGTGTGAGACCCAGATCGGATTCAGGCTCTGCAGACAGGCCGATGGGGCGCACCTCATGGTCGTCGCCAAGGTCGCGACACAGCAGGGCCCCGATCGGGCGGTCGGCTCCGGTGATGGCGATTTTCATATTACCAGGAGAGCTTCGATGTCAGATTGTGATAGAAGTAGCTCTTCTCGAAATAGATGAGACGAGCCCGCGTGTCTGCCTGTTCGATGTGAAGTTCGTCCCCCGGCGTCAGATCGCCCATGGGACGCCCATCCGACGTGAGTAGAACAGACGGTTCTTTCGTTTCGGGGGTGATCACGAGCCGAATCTTGGATTCAGGCGTCAGGATCAGCGACCGAGAGGTGAAGTTGTATTCGTTGATGCCATCCAGCACGAGACATCGTACTTCCGGCATCACGATCGGCGCCCCCGCTGACAACAGAAACCCTGTACTGCCCGTCGGTGTGCCCACAACGACGCCATCGGCGCAGATCGTACGGATTTTCGTGCCGTCGACGTAAACATCGACAAAGACGAGCCGATTGCTCGTGCGCACCATCACCTCGTTGACGGCACGCAACTGTCCGGCGGGATAACGACACTGCAGCACGAGTCGTTCGCTCACCAGGTAGTCGCCGGCGACGAGGCGACTGAGGATCTGATCCAGTTCGGTACGATCACCGGCGGTCAGGAACCCCACGGTCCCGTAGTTGATCGCCAGAACCGGACTCTCAGGACACAGGTCGAGGGATCGCAGAACCGTGCCGTCTCCCCCCATGGCAACCACGAGATCAAGGTCGGCTGGAATAGGTGGATCACCAAGGGCGACCAGTTCAATTCCATGCCGCGCGAAGAGATTCCCTACCTCTTCGAGGGGAAAGTCTTGATCATCGTCGCGGACCAACACGCCCACGCGGCGCAGGTCGATCACGGGCTCTCTCTTCGGTGAGTTCGGCGGAAGAAGTGGCGACTCAGCTTGAGGCGCGAGCCTCACAGCCTGCCTGGGCCTCGTACGCTTTGATCAGCGCCTGTGTTCCCTCGTCCTCGAGGCCCATTCGTTCGACGATATTGAAATACTGATGGGCTAGACTCACGGCAGGGACGGCGAGTTTCACATCGTTGGCCGCTTGCAGGACCAACTTCAGGTCCTTCTGCTGCAGGCGGACCATGAAGCCCGGCGCGAAGTCTCCCTTGACGATACGTGGCCCGAGATTGCTCATCTGCCAGGAACCTGCGGCGCCACCACTGATGGCATCAAGGACCTTCTGCACATCGAGATTGGACGCTGCGGCCAGCATAAGCGCCTCTGCCATGGCCAGATTGGCACCCGCCACGGCGATTTGATTGCACGCCTTCGTCGTCTGCCCCGCACCGTGATCACCGATGAGATTGACATTCTTCCCCATCGCTTCGAAGACGGGCAGGCAGTGGTCGAAAGCTTCCTGCTTGCCTCCCACCATGATCGACAAGGTGCCATTCACCGCGCCCACATCACCGCCGCTAACGGGCGCGTCGAGCATACGAATGCCCTTTTCGGACAGTTGCTCGGCGATCTGCTGCGTGACACGGGGCGAGATCGTGCTCATGTCGATGACGGTGGATCCCGACGCGGCACTGTGAATCACGCCATCCTCACCCAGGATCACATTCTCTACATCGGGCGTGTCGGTGACGATAGTGATGATGACGTCGCTGCCGACCGCTGCCAGGGCAGGTGTATCAACTCGATCGGCACCGGCATCAACCACCTCTTGGACACGAGGCCGATCACTTCGATTGTAAACCTTCAGCTTGTAGCCGGCTTTCATCAGGTTCAGCGCCATGGGTGCGCCCATGATGCCCAGACCTACGAAACCGATCTGTGTATCACTTGGTGTGGCTGGCATACCGGTTGTCTCTCGGCTCAGAAAGAGTAAAAGAAGTTGTGGCGATAGTCTTCGATCTCTGCTCGCTCATACACTTGAGCATACCAGGCGTTCAGGGCCTCCCGCCGACGAACGTCCAGGATCTGAGCTTCGATGGCCGGACGCTGCTGATCGAACAGCGTGTCGTCTGCAGGTGCTCGCTCTGTCACCCGCAGCAGGTAGGCTCCATTTCCCTGGGTGATCACTTCGCTGACGTCACCGTCGTTCAGAGCGAAAGCTGTGGCGACAAACTTTCCGCCTCGCCCCACACCGGGCACAAAGTCTGCGCGACCGAAAGATCCTGCTTGTTTTACCTCGAGGCCCGCCGCTACGACGGCAGACGAAAAGTCAGCCTGCGCGTCCGGGCGAATCGCTTCCAGAGCCTGTCCGGCGATGGCGGCTCTCTTTTCGTTGCGCACCATGAACTCAATCTGCGTGCGAACCTCTTCAAGAGGTGCTGTGCCCTCGACGCGACGACTGGTTGAAGTGGCGACAAAAAAGCCACCCTCCACGGAACCGACGGGACTGACGTCGCCGGGTTCGGCGTCGAAGAAACGATTCACGACCCACTGGGTACCGGTACCCAGGCCACGTAACTCCTGTCCCTTGCCCGCGTGGCCAAGGTCGCGGACCTCGAGCTGCTCGATCTGGGCGGCTGACTCGAATCCTCGTTCGATCGCCAAAGCTTGGAAGGCCTCTGCCGCTTCGAGCAAGTCATCATCGGTTTCCGGCGATGGGCGGTATTTCAGCAGAATGTGGCGGGCACTCAGTTTCGTCTCACCTTCTTCCTCGATGATCTCGTCCACCTTGATCAGGTGCCAACCAAACTGTGTCTGTACCGGCTGGGAGACGTCTCCGGCTTGCAGCGAGAAAGCGACCTCTTCAAAGGCGGGCACCATGGCCCCTCGGCCGAAGGTGCCCAACTCGCCACCATTTGGGGCGCTCGTCTCGTCTTCGGAGACGGCGATCGCCATTTCGGCGAAGTCGGCACCGGCATCAACGATCTCGCTGCGCAGGCGCCCGATTTCGTCCTGCACTCCGGCGGAGTCGGCGGCACTGGCAATACGCGGAAAGACGACGACGGAGATACCAACCTGCTCCGGATGGTGCAGATCGGCCGACATCTCCTGGTACTTGGCGGCAACCTCACTCTCCGATACCGATACCTGATCCTCGGCGACCGTCGTCGACGCAACGAAGGCGTAATCGACGGAGACCTTCTCATTCACGTCGGTATATTGCTGACGCACCTCGGTGGGTGTGACACGTACCGTCTCTAGGAGAAGAGATTGCAGACGCTGATTGACCAGATAATTGCGGGTCATGGCCTCGACCTGCAGGACGAAGGCAGCGGCATTCTCATCATTGTACGTATTACGGTCTGTCATGAATTGCTGGTAGAGACTCGGATCGAACTGACCGTCGCGCTGGAAAGACGGCAAGGACTGCACCACCGCAGGTGGAGAATTCCGCGCGAAGAACGCCACCTCCTGGTCTGACAGTTGGATCCCCAGACGTTCGACCTCCTGCCGCAGAAGGATCTCTCCGAGCATGGCATCCCAGACCTCGCGTACCATGGTGCCATTGTCGCGGGGGGCGTCGTCCTGTTTCTGACGGGCGGCGTTCTGCATGGCTTGCTGGAACGTGCGAAGGGAGATTTCCTCCCCATTGATCACGCCCACGGTATCGGCCCCAGCGTTTCCAGAGGTGCCGGAATAGTCGGCGCCCCACTCAACGACGATGAGGCCCACGAAGGCGAGGATCACGATCCACATGATAATGGCCGTGCTCTCTCGCAGTTTGGTCATCATGGTGCTCTAACTCTCCTGATCCGCCGAGGCTGCCGCCGGCGATTCCGATGTTGCAGTCGGTGCCGCGATGGTAAGCGACTCCGTCTCGAGGTTGAATCCAGCCTGCTGCTGCTGCGAATCGTTGTAGTGCAGCAGACAGGCGACACGGCGCCCGTCTCCCGGGTCGACGAATTCGGGCACGACACGGCGACAGACGTCGCGTGCCTCCGGGCACCGCGGATGAAAGGGACAGCCACTGGGGACTGCCGCCGGACTGGGTACGTCGCCGCTAAGAACGATCCGCTGCTGTCGCGCCGCCGGATCGGTGACCGGTACCGAAGACAATAGGGCTCGTGTATACGGATGCGCCGGGGCCCCATAGAGCTGATCCCGCGTCGCCAATTCTACGACCTTGCCCAGATACATGACCGCCACACGGTCTGCGATGTGGCGCACGACACTCAAGTCGTGTGCTATGAAAAGATACGTCAGACCGAGATCGCGCTGAATATCCTGCAGCAAGTTGACGATCTGGGCCTGAACAGACACGTCGAGCGCCGAAACAGGTTCGTCGGCGACGATGAATTCTGGATTCACGGCCAGAGCACGGGCGATCCCAATGCGTTGCCGCTGTCCGCCGCTGAACTCGTGCGGATAACGACTCCTGGCGCTGCCCGGTAAACCCACCATGTCAAGCAATTCGTCCACCCGACGATCTACCTGGTCACCTTCTGCCAGGTGATGGATCCTCAGCCCTTCCCCGATGAGCGTGCCGATACGCATGCGCGGGTTCAATGAGCTGTATGGATCCTGGAAGACGATCTGCATCTTCTGGCGCAACGCCCGCAAATCACTGCCTTCCACGTCGTTGAGACGAGTCCCTCTAAAATACACCTCCCCTGAAGTGGCGTCGAGCAATCGCAGAATCAACCGACCCAGCGTCGTCTTGCCGCAGCCACTCTCGCCCACGACACCGAGGGTTTCTCCCTCCTGCACCTGCAGGGATACACCATCCACAGCGCGGACGTGTCCCTCCACGCGTCCCCAGATGCCGTGACGGATCGGGAAGTGTTTACACAAGGAGTTCAACTCGACCAGCGGAACCCGTGCCGAGGATTCGGGCTCGGTGGGGTCACTCATTGTGAACCTCAACTGCATCATGTTTCCAGCAGTCAACGAAGTGGTCGTCTCCACAGGAAACCAGCTGAGAGGGCGTCTTACGACAGGCGTCCTCGGCCAACGAACATCGGGGGGCGAATCGACAGCCCTCTGGGAAAGACGTCGCTTCGGGGACTCGACCGGGGATCACTTCCAGGCGATCGACCTGTCGATCCAGGTGTGGGATCGAGCGCAGCAGTCCACGCGTATAAGGGTGCCGTGGACGGGCAAACAGATCTGCCGTGGGTGACATTTCGACGATCCGTCCGGCATACATGACGGCCACCTGATCCGCGACTTCGGCGACAACGCCAAGATCGTGCGTGATCAGCAGGACGGCCATGTGAAACTCATCCTGTAATCTCTTTAGCAGATCCAGAATCTGCGCCTGAATCGTGACATCGAGCGCCGTCGTTGGCTCGTCGGCGATCAGCACGTCCGGATTGCACGACAATGCCATGGCGATCATCACCCGTTGACGCATTCCGCCACTGAGGTGGTGCGGATACTCGTCCACACGCTGTTCGGGAGCTGGGATGCCGACATGGCGCATCATCTCGATGGCTCGCGACCGTGCTTCAGCCGAACTCACGCCCTGGTGCAACCGGACCGCCTCAGCGATCTGCTCACCGCAGGTCAACACGGGGTTGAGACTCGTCATCGGCTCCTGGAAGATCATCGCCACCGCGTCGCCTCGGACCTTGCGCATCTCGTCGTCGGGCAACTGCAGAAGATCTCGTCCTGCCAGTCGAATCTCCCCACCCTCAACGTAGCCGGGAGGAGACACGAGACGCAGGACGGAGAGCGCCGTCACACTCTTGCCGCAGCCGCTCTCCCCGACCAATCCAAGGGTCTGACCACGCCCCAGCGTAAAGGAGACGCCATCGACAGCACGTCCAATCCCCTGCTCGGTCCGGAAATATGTGCGCAGATCGCGGACCTCAAGAATGGGATCGCGTGAGGAATCCGGCTTGTGCGGCGATGAGTCCGGTGATGGAGTTGCCGACGTGTTGGACGTCATGAGTCGATGGAAGCGGCAGTCTGACGGCGATGCAGGTGGTCGTGGGACCCGTATTTCACGTTTTCCAATTCGTCGGCTCGCAGTTGCTCCTCCTGGCTCAGATCACCGGGCTGCAATGTCACTCCGAGTTCCTCGGCAAACCCTTCGGCGACGCGGCGTGCGAGCGTATCCATGTCGACCTCGGACAGAAGCTGCTTCAGATGAATGGCGGAAGCCTCGATGGAAGCGACTGATTCTTCCTCGACGATCTCGGCCAGCAGCTGATGTTGTCCCCCGACGAGCAGGGAACCGTGCTGTAAGAGGGCACCTCTGATTCTCCGCTGGGCGCTGCCCACCAGTTTCCGTCCACGCACGGTGATTTCAGAGCGGGAGGTGCTGGCAAAACAAGCTGCGCGATGGCCACTTCCCACGCGGCCCCGGGACAGTTCGACATCAACGCCGAAAAGCCGCAACCCCTTCTGCAGGCAGCGACCGACCGTCAGATACGTCTTCTGTATGGAGTCATCGCCCTCGGGTGACAGCGACCCGAAGCAATACGTCAGTTCGTTCCAGTGGAGTACGGCTCGCCCCCCCGTGGGACGCCGCACGAGCCCCACACCGAGTTGGTGGCATCGATCGAGATCGATGTCATCGAGATCCTGGCCGTATCCGAGGCTGAGGGTCGGAGGGTTCCAGCCGTAGGTGCGCAGAACCGAGTCACCCGACGATCGCACCGTCTCCAGCAGCGACTCGTCGATCGCCATGTTGGCTGCGCCCGTGGCCGGCCCCGAGGCGATCCAGCGGAGAAATCCGCTCAAATCTGACCGAGACGCTGTAATGCGTCACGAGCGGCCATCTGCTGCGCTTCCTTCTTGCTGCGGCCCGTGCCATTACCGACGGCCTCACCGGTGATACTGACTTCGACGCTGAAAACCTTCTCGTGATCTGGACCTGTTTCGTCCTGGACCTGGTATTTGGGATGTCCAGAACCCAGGCTCTGCACGTGTTCGAGAAGTTTGCTCTTGAAATTGATGAAGTCTTCGCGTCGGTGAAGTTCATCGATGTCGTGCAGGGCAACGCGCTCGATAAAGCTTCGTGCCGCCGGCAGGCCGCCGTCGAGATGAATCGCGCCGATGAGTGCCTCAAAGGCGTCGCTGAGGATAGAGTCCTGGTCGTCGCCGCCGGCATTGCGCTCTTCTGGACTCAGCAGGATAAAGCGGCCCAGGTCGATGCTTCGGGCGCGCCGGGCCAGGACGGTTCGGCTCACGGCGAGGGACTTGATCTGCGTCAGATCCCCCTCGCGACGGTCTACGTAGAGGCGGAACAGGACCTCGGCCACCACCACATCGAGCACGGCATCACCGAGATACTCGAGCCGTTCGTTGGAGTCGACACCGTGCCCCTGATTTGAGTAGACATACGAACGGTGTTTCAGGGACTGAACCAGGAGACTCACGTCACGGAAGCGATACTGGAGATGACGCTCCAGATCACGGATCATCGTTCTGGGTAGCTCGGTCTCAGATGATCTCGGCAACCATCGAATAACGGCTCCACGCAGCCAGAAGAGCCAACGTCCACCTCGCTCGTTGGCATCACCATGTGCGGCGACTGGCGCGACGGCACCCATAGGTTACGAGACCCCTACGCCGCGCGCCCGAAAATCAGTGCCGCATTGTGGCCACCGAAGCCGAAGGAGTTGTTGAGAGCGACGTCGACATTGCCCTCGCGGGCCGTCTTCGGCACGTAGTCGAGGTCGCACGCCGGATCTGGGTTGTCGAGATTGATCGTCGGCGGCAAGACTCCATGCTTCACGGCCATGATGCAGGCGATGGTTTCGATGGCTCCTGCGGCGCCGAGCAGATGGCCCGTCATCGACTTGGTGCTGCTCACGGCGAGGGAACGGGCGTGATCGGCGAAGACACCCTTGATCGCCGCCGTCTCTTGCGTATCGCCCACGAGGGTCGACGTGCCGTGAGCATTGATGTAGTCCACATCGGTCGGATCGAGTTCGGCATCCTTCAGGGCCAGGCGCATTGCTCGCTGCCCGCCCTCACCCTCCGGCGCCATGTCGGTGATGTGATAGGCGTCAGCCGTGAACCCCAGACCTCGAAACTCGGCGTAGATCTGCGCGCCGCGAGCGCGCGCGTGTTCATACTCTTCCAGAACCAGGGCACCAGCCCCTTCTCCGAGGACGAATCCGTTGCGATCGGAATCGAAGGGGCGTGAAGCGAGTTCGGGTTCGTCATTGCGTACGGCCAGGGCTCGAGCGGCGGCGAAACCGCCGACGGAAACCGGCGTGACGGCGGCCTCGGTACCCCCGGTCACCATCACGTCGGCATCACCATACTGGATCTTCCGAGCCGCCTCGCCGATGGCGTGGGCCGCCGAAGCACAGGCAGACACGGTCGTATAGTTTGGCCCTTTTGCACCCAACTTGATCGAGATCATGCCCGCAGACATGTCACAGATCATCATCGGCACGAGGAAAGGACTGACCTTGCCCGGCCCTTTTTCTCTCAGGACCGCGTTCTGATCCTCCAGCGTGCCGATCCCACCGATTCCGGAACCGAAAATCACACCGAATCTCTCGGCATCTTCATCGGAGATCTGCAGGCCTGAATCATCGAAGGCCTGCTGCGCCACGTGGACCCCATAGTGAACGAAGGGATCATTGCGACGTGCCTCTTTTCGATCGAGCGCGGGTTCCGGATCGAAATCCTTCAACTCTCCAGCGATCTGTACACGGAAGTCGGACGCGTCGAAACGCGTGATCTGCCCGATACCAGACCGACCATTGAGTATGGCGTCCCAGAAGGACGAAAGGTCATTCCCGTTGGGTGCCAGAGCACCCATCCCGGTCACTACCACACGGCGGCGTGACATTGCGCTCCTCGTTTTGCGGCGAAGCCGCCTTCATTGCGGGCGTGGAAGCGGCTCTTAAGCCTTAGAGTGCTCATCCAGATACGCGATGGCGTCCTTCACGGACCCCATCTTCTCTGCATCCTCATCGGGGATGTCGATACCGAATTCTTCCTCGAAGGCCATCACCAGTTCGACCGTGTCCAGGGAGTCGGCCCCCAGATCGTCGACAAAAGATGCGTCCGTCGTGACTTGCTCGGCGTTGACGCCCAACTGCTCGACGATGAGATCGCGGACTCTCTCCTCGATCGATGCCATCGTAGTTCCTCCATCTTGGTCTGTTGTTGAAATTGCTGGTAGACGTGGTCGCTCCGGGCTTCATCAGGCGAATTCAGGGACGACGCACGTATATAATATGAAGTAGGCCAAATGCCTATATAAGCCCCACCCGGATGCGGCGCAACCACACCGGGCAAGACCTGCTCGCTACATCGTCATGCCCCCATCGACAGCCAGAACCTGGCCGGTGACGTAGGCAGACCGGTCAGAGGCGAGAAATTCGACCGCATCAGCGACCTCTTCCGGTGTCCCGGGGCGGCTGAGGGGGACATTCGCCATCATTCCC
Source organism: Gemmatimonadota bacterium (assembly GCA_002712305.1). Taxonomy (GTDB): domain Bacteria; phylum Latescibacterota; class UBA2968; order UBA8231; family UBA8231; genus UBA12574. The sequence goes on from PATE01000033.1 coordinate 15,132, forward strand.
TCTACGGCGGCCTCGGTCAAATCACCCGTCATTCCCGTATCAGGGACGAAACCGGGAGCCACGACGTTGACGGTGATATTTCGCGACGCCAATTCTCGAGCCAGACTCTTCGAGAACCCGATCAAGCCCGCCTTGGAAGCAGCGTAGTTGGCCTGCCCGGCATTGCCGACGATACCCACGACAGAGGAGATGCTGATGATGCGTCCGGAGCGCGCCTTCATCATGGGTCTGGCGACTGCCTTGGAACAGGTGAAGGCTCCCTTCAGATTCGTCTCAAGGACGGCGTCCCAATCCTCTTCCTTCATCCGCATGAGCAGATTGTCACGCGTGATCCCCGCATTGTTCACCAGAATGTCAGGTCCGCCGAGTTGGTCGCTCACTTCCTTGACCAGGTCGCCCACCTGTTCTGCGTCGGTCACGTCCACACTGCGGGACAGAGATCGGGCCCCCGCCTGCGCGACGAGGGTTGCCGTTTCGGCAGCAGCCTCGGCATTGCGCGCGCACACAGCCACATCGGCTCCGCTGGCCGCCAACCGCAACGCGATAGCCCGACCGATTCCTCGCGAACCACCGGTGACGATGGCGATTTTCCCTGATAGCTCAGCCAATTGATTTCACTCCTGTGTCTCAGGCTCCCGTAACTTCAGGCCCCAGTTCAGCCAATTCCTGCGCCGTTCCCATCGAACGAACCTCCAATGCCCGGTCGATACGCCTCACCAGCCCCTTGAGCACGGCACCGGGACCGACCTCATATGCTCCAGTGACACCGGTTCCGACGACGGCCTTCACCGAGTCTGTCCAGCGCACGGGTGCCGTCATCTGCTCGATCAGCAACTGCTGGAGGCGCTGAGGATCTGTTTCCGCCGTGGCGCTCACGTTGGTGACCACCGAGGCCCGAGGAGCAGAGAAGGACGCCTGCTGAAGTTGCGTCGCCAGTTCGTCGGCGGCTGGCACCATCAACGCAGAGTGAAAGGCACCACTCACGAGCAGGTCCACGACCCGTTTGGCGCCGGCTTCGTTTGCCGCCACCCCAACTCGAGCAACAGCATCGGCTTCCCCGGAGATGACGATCTGCCCAGGGGCGTTGAAGTTGGCCGCTACGACGACCCCCTCGTCGGCCTCACACAGTCCCACGATCTGCTCATCGTCGACGCCAAGGATCGCCGCCATCGCTCCTGGCCTCTGGCTACCTGCGGCCTGCATCAACTCGCCTCGGCGGTGCACCAGTTGCAGAGCAGCGCCGAAATCAAGTACGCCCGCCGCGACGAGGGCTGAATACTCACCCAGACTGTGTCCGGCAACGACCGATGGTTCCACCCCCTGCTCGCTGAGCAGTCGTGCACAAACCACACTGTGCAGGAAAACCGCCGGTTGGGTAACACTGGTCTTGGAAAGCTCTTCCATGGGGCCGTCGAAGCAGATCGTCGACAGCGAGAACCCGATGGTGTCGTCAGCTTCTTCGTAGAGCTGTCGCGCTACCGGATAGGCCTCAGAGAGGTCCTTGCCCATGCCGACCAGCTGCGAGGCCTGGCCGGGGAAAAGAAAGGCCGTCGTCATGCGGCCGTTCCCCAGCGCAGCAGAGCAGACCCCCAGGTGAGACCACCGCCCACGGCGGTCAGTTGCACGAGATTCCCCGGCTGAAGGCGCCCCTCGTCGAAAGCCTCGGACAACGCGATAGGGACCGTACCGGCCGTCGTATTGGCCATGTGTTTGATGTTGCTCATCACCCGATCGGCGGGAATCTTCATCTTGTTTGCCGTGGCATCGATGATTCGCTGATTGGCCTGGTGCGGGACGAACAGATCGAGATCTTGAGGGGTCAATTCGTTGCGCTGCAGAAGGCTGAGGGAAACCTCCGCCATGCGCTGAACCGCGAACTTGAACACCGTTCGCCCTTCCTGGCGAATGAAGTGGAGTCGCTGCTCGACGGTCTGCTTCGTGGCCGGCCAGAGAGATCCGCCGCCGGGGACATTGAGATCATCACATCCTGATCCGTCGGCGTGCAATTCGAAGTCGATGAGTCCACTGTCGTCCTCAGAGGCTTCGAGCAGGACGCCCCCGGCCCCATCCCCGAAGAGAATGCACGTGGAACGATCGGTTGGATCGGTGATGGCACTCATGCGATCGGCACCGATCACGATCACCCTCTTGTGCGTGCCACTGGTGATGAACTGGGCGCCTGTGACCAGGGCGTAGACAAAGCCGGAGCAGGCGGCTAGCAGATCGAAGGCCCAGGCTTTTGAGGCGCCGATCCGGTCCTGCACCAGGCAGGCCGTTGAGGGACACACCATGTCGGGTGTGATCGTGGCGACGAGAATCAGATCGATATCGTCGCCGGATATCCCTCGACGACGCAACAGACCCTTGGCCACTTCTGTGGCCATGAACGAAGTCGGCTGATCGTCGAGGATTCGGCGTTCAGCGATTCCGGTCCGCTCGCGGATCCACTCGTCGGACGTGTCAACGGTCCGCTCTATATCTTCGTTCGTCAGAATCCGATCGGGCAGGAAACGTTCACATGCGGTAATCGTCGCGCGGGGCGAGGAGGAGGCCACGGAGTCGAAAGCGGGACTGGACGTGGGACGAGACGCGAGCTCGCCTGCGTCTCTAGTCCGCCGGCTCCTGGTAGGTGCGACCTCGATAGGTGCCACAACTCTTGCACACCGTGTGGGGGCGCGATGCCGACCCACACTGAGGACAGGTGCTACGAGCTGTCACTTTGAGTTTCCAGTGGGTCCGACGCTTGTTGCGTCGAGTACGGGAGATTCGTCGCTTGGGTACCGCTGGCATGATGTATCTCTCTGTTCGTGTGCCCCGCGGGGGCGCGGGAGTGGTTCGTTCGGTTTCGTCTTCAGGTGCCTTGCTTCAGTTGGGACAGGGCCGCCCATCGAGGATCGACCTCATTCTCGGCGCAATCGCACGCCCCGTGATTCAGATCTGCCCCACACTGCCCACACAATCCCTTGCAGTCTTCTCGACAATGAATCCGCAGCGGCATGTCGAGAGCGACCGCATCTCGCAGAGCGTCTACGAGCGTCACCTCTCGGACACCCGGATCGACGACGAGGATCTCGTCCTCATCTTCGATCGCCTCTAACTCTTCAGGCCCGGCTTCCTTGCGCTGTATGAACAACCGGAACTTCGTATCGAAGGATGCCGTCGTCGGCGCCAGGCACCGACCACAATCCCCAAGTAGCTCACCGTGCACTTTGCCCTTCAATGTGAAGGTTTGCAGGGTGTGCCCGATCGTCATCGACACGTCGATCGGTGCATCGAACCGCAACTGACCATCTTCGATGCCCACCTCAGCGGCACCGATCTGAAATGAGCACTCACTGATCCCTTCGTCAATCTCGTCGAGGACGAGGACCCAGTCTGGCGGAATGTCAGTCGCGCGCGTCACAATTCGTGCCGTCAATCGCCGAAATAGAAGGCGATCTCCTTGGCAGCATTCTCGTTGGAATCTGACGCATGGACGGCGTTGCACTGAATATCCGTGCCGAATTCTGCCCGGATCGTCCCGGGAGCGGCCTTGGTGCTGTCCGTCTCGCCGATGAAATCACGGAGATGAGCCACGGCGTTCTCGCGCTCGAGAGCGACCTGAACGGATCGGCCCGAGGTCATGAAATCGACGAGCTCGCCGTAGAAGGGGCGCTCCTTGTGAACCTCGTAGAAGGCCTCGGCCTGTTCGCGCGTCAGGTGGTTCATCCGCATCTGGCGAATGACAAATCCCTCGACCTCAAGGCGCTGCAGAATATCACCGATCGCATTCTTGGCGACGGCGTCGGGCTTGACCATCAATAGCGTGTTCTCCCCGCTCACGCGGCAACTCCTGTGGTGTTAAGACGTGTTGGGCTGCAAATGAGTCGCAAATGAGCTGCAGTTGAGTCTGGGGATCGACTCTGGGGATCAGCAAAAAAACGGGCCGGCCCCTCGTGCTTGGCCCCGGCCTTGCGACCTCTTGATCTGTCAAGCTGCAGCCTGCGATAAGTGCATGAATTTAGGGGCCATTAGGCAAAGTGTCAACGGCTCGGGCCTCCTGCTTGACAGGGTTTCACACCCCCGGTAACCTAGCCCGCACGATGGCCATTTCCCATCCACTTCTCGACGACGACGGCAAGGCGATTCGTGACCCCATTTGGGGCTACGTGCACATCCCGGTCCCTCTGCTCGCTCTGGTAGACACCGAAGACTTCCAGCGTCTTCGCAACATCAGCCAACTCGGTTTTGTGCATCTCGTCTATCCAGGAGCGCGTCATTCCCGCTTCGAGCACTCCCTTGGGGTCTATCACCTGGCCAAGCAGTTTCTCCAGAGACTCCTCGAGTCCGACCCTCCCCTCGAGCTGGCCGACGAGGACATCCCGGTGTTCCTGGCCGCCACCCTGCTTCATGACCTCGGCCACTACCCCTTCTCGCACACCCTCGAGGAGCTGACTCCTTTCTTCGTCAGCCATGAGCAGCGCGCTCGGCGGCTGATTGAAGACCCGAAGGGCGAAGTCTACCGTGTTCTTCGCGACGAACTGCAAGTAGACCCCGCTCGTGTGGCAAATGTCATCGACTACGAGGGTGCCGATCGGAAGATTCCCGATCGAGATCTGTTGCTGGCCAACATCCTGTCCGGAACCCTCGACCCCGACAAGATCGACTACCTGCTGCGTGATTCCATGTTCTGTGGGGTCCCCTTTGGTGAGAGTGTGAATCGCGATCGGCTCATCGCCGCTATTCGATACGATTCGACTCGCCGTCGACTGGCGATCACGAGCAAGGGGGTTTCCGCGGTAGAATCGCTCGTGTTCACGAACTATCTCATGTATCGCAATGTCTACTGGCACCACACGGTGCGGGCCGCAACAGCCATGTTCAAACGATCGGTTCAGGATGTTCTGATGCATCCCGACTGCTCGCTACGAGCCGAGGATTTCCACCGTGTTACAGAGGGTGAATTGCTCATGAGGTTGGCCCAGGAGCAGGAGCGTCTGGGCCTCGAAGGAGCCCGCCGCCTTCTCGACGGTGTCGTGCGGCGACGGCTGCACAAAGTGGCCAGTTTCATCTATCCCGGCGAACGCAAGCAGGGACTGTTACACTATCTGTATGACCTGTATCAGAACCCGGACAAGCGTCGCCTGAAGGAAGTGGAGTTGTGTCGGCATTTCGCGGGTCAGCTGGGTCGGGAATCAACAGGTGACGAGATCCTCATCGATATCCCGCGGTTCGACAAGACACCAGAGGTCGACCTAAAGGTCTTCTATCGAGAAGCCGTGCCGAGTGACAAACCGCAGCCTCTGAGTTTTGATGACCCCGAAGTCTCAAGGCTGCGCGAATCCCTCGTCGACAACTTCGAAGATCAGGCAAAGATCTTTCGGATTTTCTGCGTCGGCGATGTGGATATGCTCGAGCGAGTCGGAGCCGACGTGAAACGCCATCTCTCCTGACGCGTCATAGGAGAACGTGGCCTTTCGGCGGACGTTCCGCCCTCTGCCTGCCACCCTCTCCTCGCATCTCGGATCGATCATGCTCCAGGCCAACCTCCGACAGCTGACTCTGCGCTTCGCCATCACGATCGTGGCGGCCCTATCCCTGACTGCGAGCCTGGCAGCAGGACCTCTAGGCCAGCCGCCGCCTCCAGGTCCTGTTCGCCTGGGGATCGCCAAGTTCTCGACCAATGGATACGGCACGGCAGATGCCTCCGTCAGTATTCGCGCAGCCCTCGAGACGGCTTTTCTGCAGAGCGGTCAATTCGAACTGGTCGACCGTCAGCACCTGGAGTCACTGCTCGAGGAAATCTCTTTTCAGCAATCTGGGGTGACCAGTTCCGAGACGGCCATCGGACTGGGTGATCTGGGCAACGTACAGACCTTGTTGTTCGGCGAAGTGGGGCGCATCGATGCAAAGACCTTCACCCTTACACTGCGCTTCGTGGACGTAGCAACGGGTAAGGTCCTGCACATCGAGCAGGCGAATCTGCCGCGCGATGCCAAGGCAATCTCGCGGGGTGCAGCGCAATTGGGTCGGGCCCTGGCGCAATTGGTGCCCGGTTTCGCCCCGACAACGACGGTGATGATCGCCGCGGGGTCTTTCGCCATGGGGCGAGACGATGGCCCCGCTGACGAACGTCCCGCACACACGGTCTTTGTTGACAGCTTCGCCATCGACCAGACCGAGGTCCATCGCGCAGCCTACGCCCTGTATGCGGCGCGTGNAGGCGAGCGCTACGACACGGGAGGNTCACCGCGTCTTCCCGCGACGGGGATCAGCTGGGNGTCNGCCCGGGCATACTGTCGNGATCAAGGCAAGCGGCTTCCCACCGAGACGGAATGGGAGTGGGCGGCACGCGGTGCCGAGGGCCGCCGCTTTCCATGGGGAGCAGCCGAACCTCACCCTTCTATGGCCCACTACGCGGCTCCGGCTCCGATAGAGGTGGACGCGTCTCTGGAAGGCGCATCGCCGGAGGGTGTGCTGCACCTGTCGGGGAATGTCGCCGAATGGGTCGCCGATTGGTGGGACCCGATGGCTTATCACTCCTCAGCAGAGCGCAACCCTGCGGGTCCGTCACGGGGAGAGTATCGTGTGACGCGAGGCGGCAGTTATGCCGATGCAGCTCCGNCTTTGAGCGCCACGGCCCGCGGGTTTCACACGCCCACACGTGGATCCGAGATGATCGGCTTTCGCTGTGTCCAGTAGCTGACTTCCCGCTACCCGCCCGCGTAGTCGTCCCGACTCGGCGGACAACGGGAGATGTCGACAAATCACCGTAGAGGGTCGAGTTTACTCGGGTCGAGATTCTCTGCTACGCCCCGCCGCATGGCGGGAAACCCTCCTTCTTCGTTCCAGGTAAATCCCAAGTGGCACCCACCTATCCTGAAGTCCGCCTGCGTCGCGGGGCCGAACGACTGCTGATCAAGGGGCATCCCTGGGTCTTCAGTGGAGCCGTCACCCGCCGCGGTGATGGCTGCGAACCCGGCTGCATCGTTGACGTCATGAATGATGCGGGGCGCTTCATCGCGCGCGGAACCTTCAATCCTCATTCAGAGATTGCTGTGCGCATCTTCACACGCAAACAGGATGAGATCGTCGATACAGGCTTCCTCCAAAGACGGATGGAGCAGGCCCTTCGACTGCGCAACGAGAACCCGCTGCTGGCCGAGGTCACGTCTGCTCGCCGACTCATCCATGGCGAGAGCGACGGACTGCCTGGGCTCATCGTCGATGACTACGATGGCTGGCTCGTGATGCAGATCCACACGCTCGGAATGGAGAAACTTCGTCCGGTGATTCTCGAGGCGCTCCAGAGTGTCATCGAATCAAAGGGGATCTACGAGCGCAGCGATGTGGGAACGCGCCGCGCCGACGGATTGCAGGATCGCCCAACGGGACCCGTGGCTGGCGCCGAACCACCGGATGTCGTCGAGTTCCATGAAGGGGGCGTTCAGATGACGGCCGATCTTCGCCATGGCCAGAAGACCGGCTTCTTCCTGGATCAGCGAGACAATCGCATGCTGCTGGGGCGGATCTCGCAAGGCGCCGAGGTGTTGAACTGTTTCTCTTACACGGGCGGGTTCTCCGTTCACGCTCGACACGGAGGTGCAGCTCGCACGCTNGATGTAGATGTGGTGCCCGCNGTGCTTCGACGGGGTCGTGCTCATGCCCAGGCGTCATCAGATGGCGACCGTAGCCACTTCGCCGCGGCGGATGGCTTCAACTTCCTCGATTCCCTGGCCGAGCGTTCGAAGGGCCCCAGGTTCGATGTCGTCGTCGTCGACCCCCCTTCTCTGGTGCGCAAAGGGCGGGATGTAAAGAACGCACTGGGCGTGTACACCAAACTGAATCGAAACGCCCTGCGCCTGGTTCGAGATGGCGGCTATCTGATGACCGCCTCGTGCTCAACCCGGGTCAGCGAAGATGATTTTTTCCAGGTCGTGCGCAGAGCAGCACCTGGCGCCCGCGTCTCGGTTCGACTGTTGCACGCCAACGGTCACCCTGCCGATCACCCGATCGATCCCGCCTTCCCCGAGGGACGGTATCTCAAGAGCCTTCTGCTGCGCGTCTTCCGCGACTGACGCCCCGCGGCACCCGGGACACCTTTTTTCGATATCGTATCTCTACGCGTCCCGCTTTACGATATCTGAGGGCAATTCATACATTTGCGATGAATCTCGCCAGACGTGGAGATGAATCTCGCCAGACGTGGAGATGCCTCGCGTTT
>PATE01000034.1 GCA_002712305.1 Gemmatimonadota bacterium
CGAGCGACCCATCAAGCAGAAACCTGTGGACGATGTGCACTCGGTCTGGGTCGATCCGACCTTGTTCTGCGAAGTGCGATATGCGTCCTACACGAACAATGGCACGCTGCGTGAGCCGGTGTTTTTGCGCATGCGTCCTGATCTCTCCCCTGAGAATGTTTGAGCGAGGTAGACGACCATACATGCGATCGCTGTGGAAGGGCCACATTCGGTTTTCGATGGTGACGATCCCAGTGCGGCTCTATAATGCCGTCGACTCGGGATCGAGTATCCGCTTCAATCAACTGCACAAAGAAGACCACGGCCGCATCAAGTACGACAAGGTGTGCCGCAGTTGTTCCGAGACGCTGTCCGGCGACGATATCATCAAGGGGTACGAATACGCGCCCGATGAATACGTCGTGGTGAATGACGAAGATTTCGAGAAGGTGAAGCTGAAGAGCACGAAGATCATCGAGATCGAGGGCTTCGTGGATGTGGACGATGTGGATGTGAGCATGTACGACACGCCGTACTACGCCGGTCCGGATGGTGATGTGGCGGTGAAGGTCTTTGCCCTGCTGTCGCAGTCGCTGATCCAGAGTGGAAAACTGGGTGTGGGCAAGGTCGTGCTGCGTGACCGCGAGGATATGGTCCTGATCGGTGCACAGGGCAACGGCATCGTGATCTACAAGGTTCGATATCCGCAATTCTTGCGGAAGATGGACGACGTGCCGGGCCTGGCCGATACCGATGTCAGTGAAGACGAGTTGAAGCTTGCCCAGTCGCTGATCGACTCCATGTTGAAGGATCTGGGTGACATCGAGATCAAGGACACGTACCACGAGGCCGTGCAGGAGATGATCCAGGCCAAGGTGGATGGCAAGGAAGTGGTCATGGCTGCCGAGGACGAGGTGAAGCCCGTTGTCGATATCATGACCGCCTTGAAAGAGAGCATCGCAGCTGCCTCGGGTGAGGCGAAGCCGATGGAGCGTGCTACGGGCGAGAGTGCCGAGGATGCGGATGTAGAGGAGGGGGCTGAAGAAGAAGCGCCCAAGGCGAAGAAGAAGGCGGCGAAGAAGAAACCCGCCGCGAAGAAAAAGGCCAAAGCCAAAGCGAAGGCGAAGTCGAAAGCGGCCTAGAAACGACACAAACAGCAGTGGCGACACGAGTAGCGTTACCGGGCTTGGCGGCTCACTGAACTGGGAGAAGTATGGCGAAGATTCTGAGATTTCCGACAGGGGAACCCAATGCTGGCGAGGAGGCCTCCACTGCGGAGGCGACCTCTGCTGCGGAAGGGGCTCCTCACGCAGAGGAGGGTTCATCCACCGATGAACTCCGGTCGGAAGATCTGGCTGGCGTTGGCAGTCTCGACGATGTGGTAACGATCGAACCGGATGTCTTGGAGGATCACCCGATCGACACCGACACGACGGCCGCGTCCGGCGAACCGGTGATGAAACCGCCGAAGTTTGGGTTCACCCGTGTCCGGCGCAGTCGCAAGAAGGCGAAACCCGAACATCAACTGGATCTGTTTCCCGAAGGCAAGGTGCTGGCTTTTCCGGCGCCGGCGCTGGAACCCTTCGAGCAGGCGCTGCTGCGCGATGAAGATGGACAGGTCGACGGCGCACGAGATCTCTACGAAGCGGCCATCGCTGCGGGCGATCGCGTCGCCGATTCGTGCTGCAATCTCGGCATCATCGATTATCACAGTGGCAATGTGGAGGCGGCCTTCGACTGTTTCCGCACGGCCCTAAAACATGATCAGCGCCACTGGGAATCACACTACAATCTGGCCAATCTCTACTTCGACACGGGCCAATACGACCCTGCCCGGGTCCACTACGAGCTGGCCTCCGAGATCGCGCCGGAATTCCGCAACATCTTCTTCAATCTCGGCCTGGCGCTGGCCCTGCAGGGCGACTACGGCGCTGCCATCGAGGCACTATCGAGTTATCGTCATCTGGCGCCGGGTGAAGAGGGTGAAGCAGCAGAGGATCTGCTGGCGGTGTTGCGCAAGACACGACAGGCAGCCGGCCCCCCCGACAGCGAGTAGGCAGGCGTCAGGATTGCGATTGACGCCGCAGCTCCAACTCGTATTCACCTAAGATGTTGTTGAAGATCTCCTCGCTCATGAAACCGGTCACGCGCAGGGCCAGGTGTTCACGGTGGCGACCAGCGGCGATGTATCCCCGCTGATTGGCATCGGAGGAAGGGCGCCAGAACTTGTCGTCGTGGGGAGACGTTTTGTCCGCTATTTGGCTTTCTTCCAACCTGGGACTGAAATATCGAGATCTCTCTGGGGTGCGAAGATCTGCTCACCACCGGAATACGGCGTGGCCTGTGTGACGATGTAGAGGGCCCCGTCGACGACATAGCTGATCTCATCTCGTGCGTCGCCACAGACGTCTTCTACGATTCCGTGGCCCCACTCCAGCGGGACCCCTTCTGCGAGGGGAGTGACGACCTTCCGGCAGGACGCGTCCCAGAAACCAAACGCACCTGGACTCGTCTGCAGGAACATCAATTCTTCGCCGTCCCCGGCCCAGTTCACAGCGGGACCACCCTGACTGACGTTGTCGGGTTCCATCCGATTCAACGGATCACCCTGTGCATTGACCAGATTCAACAATCCGTACGTGCCCCAACGATCTCCCATCCACATTTCCAGCCCGGGTAGATCGGGGCGGAAGTTCGCAGCGTAGATGCCCTGTACGTGTCCGTAGCGGTGCTGACGCAGAACGGCGCCGTCTCGGGCGTCGATGAGGAAGAATCCCGGATCTGAACCGGCGACACCTACGAGGACTTCGCCCTCAGTGCCGATGGGTCCGAAGGCGGCATGGTCGATGTGTCCGGCGCCACCGGAGTCTTCGATGTATTCGGCCCCCTCCATCGTCCAAACCCGCTTCCCATCCCCATTCCACATCTCGTATCCAGGGAGGATCTCGTCGCGCCCGTCGCCGTCCACGTCGTAGAACCACATGTACATCCCGTGCCAGGCTCCATCGGCGTCGGCCCGCCACTGTAGTTGCAGTTTGTCGTCGAAGACCCAGAAGGAATAGCCCGTTCCCGCACCATCTCCATCGCGCAAGATCAGATCCTGTTTTCCGGGCGTGTCGGCGCGCAATTTGCACGGCCACAGCACCTTCAGCGAATGCAGCCAGCCGCTCACCAACTGCTGACGCCAGCCGCGGTAGGGGCCGGTGCGTGGGAGCTCCACATCGGCGGTGATCTCGCCACTGAGACCGCTCACCAGCCGAAGGCGATCGGCTTCGATGTCGAGGCCGATCAGATCTTCGGTGCCGCAGCCATCCAGGTCGTGGATCTCGAGTCGCTGAAGGCCGCGGGCGGCGTGATAGGTGCGGTCAGAGACCACGTCGCCGGCGAAATCGAGCACGATGATGCGCGGGCCGTCTCCCGTATCCTTCCGCAGGATGATCTCTTTGTGACCGACACCACGATGGTCGCCGTAGCGCACCTGACATGGCCACCAGGGGGACAGGTCGATCTTCTTCCACAATACGGGGACTGGATACTTCACAGCTGCACTCGCTACGTCACGTTCTTGAGCACTGAGGCGCTGGGCGAAGGTGGCCTGCTCTTCGGCGAGGCTTCGAACCTCTACATCGCGGATGCGGCAACGCGTATTCGACCGCAGTCCGGCCTTCCCCGCGGGGAGGCGGTCATCGTAGGCGACGAAGATCTGCTCGTCATCGACGAAGCAGGTGATCCGCTCGCCCTCGCACTCGGCGCGCAGGCGGTAGTAGCGACTGCGGTCGATGCCCTGTGGCAGGTCGGCCAGCTGGGTCCACGCTTCGTCGCGGCGATGATAGAGGATAAAGCGGTCGAAGCCCTCTATGCCGAAGAAGTAGTACTGGCGAAGGTCCTGGTAGCGGAGCATCAGTCCTGTCAGGGCGCGATGCGCGTGAGGATCATCGCTGTTGGGCTGGGAGAAGGCGTTCAGCTGACGTACCGTCATTGCGACGGACAGATCTCCCCAAAGGTCGTGGCCCGTCACCAGTGTCCGGTCGGACTTGTTGATGTGTTCCAGGACCCGGTGCCCCTCGTCGTCGATCACTCGCAGACACGACGGCATGCGCCAATTCGGCGGTGCCGTCAGGCCGTTGACCCAACCTTCGAAGAAGGAGGTCTCGATGGACTGGTCGGGCTCGTTCGGGTCGAGGACATTGCCCACGGGGCAGTCCGCCAGGTCGATGTGCGCCAGCAGCGGTCCAGATGTGTTGATATGTGGCATCTATTGTCCGTCAATGGGTCGGTTTTAGGGTCGGTTTTAGCCGGGTGAGAGAATGGGGCTATTATACCTGCAACTTTTGCCCCGATCCATTCGATGCCTCAAAACGGTGGCGTCGGATCACCTCACACTCCTGCCCGGGGGAATTCCATGTTCCGTTCCGCCTTGGCATTGATCCTGATGGCTGCCACAGTGGCCTCCGCTGAAGTGCCAGATGACTGGAAGAAGATCAGCGGTCTTCTGAAGGACTTCGACTACGAGGTCGAAAAGAAGGATGACTGGGTTCAGGCGACGCACGATGAATACCCGAACATGTTTATCAAGGGATACAAGAAGGGCGTCTTGCTACAGGCCTACTTTGAGACGAGCGATATGGATGTCAGCGAGCAAACGATTCGCAAGCTGAACAACAAGCTGAGTCTCAACGCCACAGTGGCCCGCTTCTACATCGACAGTGATGGCGATTTGATGTGTGAAACATGGTACCCCGGTAAGTGGGACGAAGATCGTTTCGAGATCTTCCTCGAAGCCTGGCACGATGATACGAAGGGGCAATACTCGATGATCTCCGTCCTTACCGACTAAGCCAGCACCCGCATGCGCATCGCAAAGATTCTCGGACTACTCGTTGCCCTTGTCGGCCTTCTGGCCGTCGGGGGTTTCGTGTTTATCCTGACGAGCTTCCCAGATGTCGCCCCCGCGCCGGACCTTGCCGTGGCGGGGACACCCGAACAGATCGAACGGGGTCGCTACCTGGCAGAGAATGTCACCGTCTGTCAGGCATGTCACACGCCGAGGGACTATACCCTCTTTGCAGGACCGATACGGCGCGATCTGCTCGGTGCCGGCGGCGAGCGGTGGGATCAGACGATGGGACTGCCCGGCGTGCTTTATGCAGACAACATCACACCGGCGGCGCTCTCCGAGTGGACGGACGGCGAGATCCTGCGGGCTTTCACCAGCGGGGTTTCTCGCGATGGAACGGCGATCTTTCCCCTCATGCCGTATCACGCCTACGGACGCATGAGCCAGGAGGATGCCGAAGCGATCGTTGCCTATCTCCGACAGATCGCACCGATCGATCACGAGGTCCCCGAGCGGTCAATGGATCCGCCCCTGAACATCGTCGTACGGCTCATGCCGCAGCAGGCCGAGCCACAGGCCATCCCTTCCACGTCGGATGAACTGGCGTACGGCGAGTATATGACGACGATCGCTGCCTGTTCGGCTTGTCACGCCCCACTGGCCGACGGGCAACCCATTCTCGACATGGCCTACGCCGGCGGGCATGGGTATCCACTGCCCGGTGGCGGGGAAGTCCGGGCCGCCAACATCACGCCCCACGAAGGGACGGGCATCGGCTCGTGGACTCGAGACCAGTTCATCGCCCGCTTCAAGGTGATGGTCGGTGCTCGTGATCAGGTACCACCGGGAGCCTACAACACGGTGATGCCCTGGGCCTCGTATGGCGAGATGACGGAGCAGGATCTGGGCGCGATCTTCACCTATCTGCAGTCGCTGCCCGCGATCGAGAACAAGGTCATTCGTTTCACACCGTAGGGGCTATCGACACGACACGTGAACTTGGAGTCAGGCCGGTACGCTCGATGGGCGACCGGCCTTTTCCGTTCTGGTCACGAATCGTTGGCTCGACGCCAGATGGCGCCCACCGCGTCGAGTTTGGCATCGCTGAGATATCCGTAGCGGTTGATCCACACGCCGTCGGCCTCACTGTCAGCGACCAGTTCGAAGCGGCTTGCCACATCATCTGGAGGACCGTAGCCGTGGACGAGGGGGGTCACGGAAGGTCCTTCGGACCTTTTGGACATTCCTGCCGAATGCCTATCCCCTCCCGTGGTCGCTGATCTGGCTAGCTGTCTGGCCTGGCGGATTCGTCGTTTCTGTGCTGATGCACTGACGGGGTGGGGTTCGTGGGGTTCGGGGTAGCGGTAGTCGTCGAGCTTCGATCCCTGGGGTTCGTCGGCCAGATCGAAGAGATTGGACAGGGCGTGGACGAGCAGGGCCTCGTCGAGATCAGGGTTGTGTTCCAGCAGTCGTCGTCCCCAGAACTCGACCATCACCGTCCAATGCATCGTGTACAGCTTCGGAGACACGGCGTCACAGATGCGGGCGGCACGACCGAGATCGAATCCGGTGAACATCGTCAGCGGCGGCATGAAGGCATTGGCGGAGAGTTTCTTCGGCGTGCCCGAGGTGGTGGCGTCGTCGATGATCTGACGCCAGTGCTGGAGCATGTCGACGGACAGATCCGACTTGAGGCGAAGCCATTCGAAGACGGCCGGATACTGTCTCAGCAATGCCAGCTGGGTCATGCGCCCCCGGTCGGCATCGGCAAAGTCAGCCAGGTCGTCGTTGGTGAGTGAGCCGTGCAGGTAGTGGTAGAAGGCACTCACCTCGGCGTCGATTTCGTCGAAGGCATATCCACGGGTCCTGGCCCAATCGCTCACCTGAGGGCTGAAATCCTGAAAGGCCTCGTCGAGTTTGTAACAGGGATACTCCGGCCAATCCGGGCGGAACCCCGTCACGTGCGGATACTCGCGCAACAGATTCGTCACCTGACCTCGCAGATAGTTGCGGATCGGCTCACTCGCCAGGCAGCCCGTGTCCGCCATGCGCTCCGGCATACCGCCACCGGGCAGGCGCGGGCGGTCTTCGTCGGTCATTCCCTGCGCCGACTGACCACTCACCTGGAAATAGACCTCCAGGCCTCTATCCAGGGCCGCGTCGATGAAGTCGCCGACGATGTGGCCGTGTTTCTCTGTCAGGTCATTGGCCTGTCGCGGTTGGTAGGGTGTGTCGGTGAACAGACTCGTGTCTGGGTGGTAGCTGGGGCCCGATCGCACCCAGAGAGACGTCTTCCCCCATAAAGGACGATCGAAGATGCGTGGGCTCGCCCCCGCATCGGAGGGTGGCTGGAAGCTGCCGCTGCCGGTTTCGGTTTCTGCGGTCACCGTCGGGTTCAGTGCTACGGCGGTGACACCGGCGCGTTGGGTCAGTGTGT
This sequence comes from Gemmatimonadota bacterium, assembly GCA_002712305.1. GTDB lineage: Bacteria > Latescibacterota > UBA2968 > UBA8231 > UBA8231 > UBA12574. Next base: position 7,254 of record PATE01000034.1, read on the forward strand.
CGAGGACCCCGTCGACTCCCTCATTGAGGATGAAATCAGCCAGGACGGTGATGCCGAAGGTGCGGGAAGTTGCCATAGGAAGTTGCGATCGCATCGGGGGATTCGGAGTATTTGCGTCAGTTCTCTCCCAACAACGAAAGGTTCTTCCCATGCCTGGCGCCAAGCCTGGTGATACGGTCAAGGTTCACTACACGGGGCGCTTCGAAGATGGCTCGGTGTTTGATACATCCCAAGGCAAGGATCCCCTCGAATTCACCATGGGGCAGAGGCAGGTGATTCGCGGGTTCGAGGAAACCGTGGCAGAACTTGGCCCGGGGGAGTCGACATCGACGACGATCGAGGCGCCCGAGGCCTACGGTGAACGGATGGAAGAGCTGCTGTTTGAGGTGGACAAAGCTCGTTTTCCAGAGGAGATCGAGCCGGCCGTGGGTGATCAGTTAGAACTGAATCAGCCTGAGGGCGGAACGGTGGAGGTCGTGGTCAGCCAGATTGAGGGAGATACGGTGACCCTCGATGCGAATCATCCTCTCGCCGGTCGGCGACTGACCTTCGACATCCACCTCGTCGACATTTCTGCGGACGACTCCGACGGCGAGGCCACGCCGTAAGGATGGGAGGCTCACCCATCAAGCTCTGCTGATCTTGCGCCCCATCGCTGCACACCCAGGCCACCGATGATCAGCACCAGGCCCAGCCAGGTAGAGGCCAACACCTGTTCACCCACGAGGCGACCGATGAGCAGCAGGGAGACGAAGGGGGACAGGAAGATGAGATTGCTCACCCGTGAGGCATTGCTGGCCAGGCGCAGCGCCGAGAGCCACAGGACGAAGGTGATTCCCATTTCGAACATGCCCACATAGGCGCCGCCTGCCCAGCCCTGCCAGGTGGTTGGCCAGGGCGAATTCTCAACAACGACGAGGGTGATGATCCACGGCAGGCTGCACAGGAAATTCAAGAACAACCTCAACACGGGATTCACCTCGTCGCGAGTGTTGTAGATCCAGTACAGTGCCCAGACAATGGTGCTGCCGAGCGCCAGGGCCGTTCCTACTGGATCAGCGAACTCCATGGACCATGGACGACCCTTTGTGGCCACCACCAGGACACCCCCGTAACAGATGCCGCCGGCGACGATGTCGGTCCAGCGCAGCCGCTGACCCAGCAGGGGTACGGCCAGATAGGTCAACACGAGGGCCCACGTGTAGTTGAGCGCCTGTGCCTCCTGGGCAGGGAGCCGATCGTAGGCCTGAAGAAGGATCCAGTAGTAGAGGGCGGGATTGAGCAGCCCCAGCCACACCGAACGCCATCTCTGGCCTCGAGAAAGGTGCCTCACTTCGCCCAGCTGGCCTCGAAGGAGCAACAGGGTACCCAGGGTGAGACAGGATACGACACTGGCCACCATCAACAGCTGGGCTGGGGTCAGGTATTGGAGGGTGAGTTTGAAGGCCGAGGCCACCGTCGACCAGAGAGCGACCGCCCCCAGAGCGAGCACGTAGGGTCGCCGAGAGGACGTGAAAGAGGATTCCGGAGTCATCGAAGGATCGTCGTCAGGTGTGGCCGAGTGGGCATTGACGCCTTATCTTTTGCATTCTTCGGTCACAGTGAGACCGAACCCAAGATCGACCGTAAACAACTGGAGATGTTGTCATGGCCAAGACCGGCCCCCGTAACCAGATCACGCTCAAGAGCACCGAGAGCAACCACTGCTACTATTCGAGCAAGAATCGCCGAAATCAGCAGGGACGTCTCGAGGTAAAAAAATACGACCCGACTTTGCGCAAACACGTGATGTATCGGGAAGAGCGTTAGGCGCGGTCAGTCAACAACGACACCATCATCTATGAGAGCCTCGTCGGCGATGCCGGCGGGGCCTTTCTCGTTCTACAGCGCCAGCGGGGCAGATCACATCGCCGTGAGGAAGATCAACTGTCGAGTATCTGACGCAGAACCGGTTCCAGGCCATCTGCCATCCGCAGAAATCCCAGGTCGGTCGGATGTGAACCGTCGACGGTACACTCGTAGTGATCTGCACCCATGAGCAAGCTGCCGTCGAGGAACTGGATCGCCGGATCTCCTGCGGTCTGGATGGCCTCAACGGCCTCACGTTGCGCCTGCATCCGTTCAAGCCGTGTCGCGTCGCCGTCTGGGCGGTCGAACTCCAGCGCTGAGGGGACACGAGATACGACCAGAATCGGCGTGGTGGCGTGACGCTCGCGAAGGATCTCGACAAAAACCGGGATCGTCTGCTGCAGGTGTTCGGCGCTGGGGCAGTTGGCATCGTAGTCGAGGACGAAAAGCCGGCAAGCGTCGATCGTCGACAGCGCTCGGGCGACCTCAGGCTCACCCCTGCCGCTGCCCGAGAATCCGAGATTCAGACAGACACGCTGCAGTCGACGCGCAAGGATCGCGGGATAGGCCATGCCCGGACGGGTCGCGCATCCTCCCTGCGTGATGGACGTGCCGTAGAACAGCAGTGGCGGTTCGTCGATCTGAGGCGTTGGTGGTTCGACGCTCGCATCACCGGCGATACCCACCTCGACACGATTGACCCCCTGGTAGAGTGGGAAATGGAGGGTCAGATCACGCCAGCGTCGCTCGACGTTTAACAGGGTGACTTCGTAGTCGGCTTGAGCGCTGTCGAATTTCGTGACGCTGGCAAAACGCTCCGCGCCCGGTTCGCCGATGTAGACGTCGAATCCCGCTTCGCCTGTGGGGGCCATGTGCACCATCCGGGCAGGCCCACGCAGTTCGACCCGCAACATCAAACGTGGACTGTCGGTTCGCAGGCGAATCGTGCCCCCCGCTGTGCAGTTGGCCAGCGAGTCGACCGACTGCGGCAACACTTCGAGAGGTGTGGCCGGCATACGGCGATAGATGCGATCCTGATCGAACCAGGCGAATCCCGACATCTGTGCCGGTCCTTCGCTCGGATCGAGCCACCGTGTGTCAGCCTCGGCCTTGCCGGCGGTGGCCATGGCGGGATCGAAACGTGTGGCGTCGACAGCTTTGCTCTCTGTTGCCTTCGTCTGCGGGGTCACGAACTCAATCCTGGTCGGTGTTGGTGTTTGGGCGCTCCGTGAAGGCTGCTTCCCCGCCGGGGGCAATGGTGCAGGCTCCACCACCTTCGCAGCCGCCTCGAGTACGGCGTCGACGTCAGGATAGGCATAGATCGTCGGCGCCGCATCGGCAGGGAGCCCCCCTGTGTCTGCCGTGGGTCCGTACGTGCTGTGAAGAGTTGACGTACGCGTAGATCGGCGTCAGTGAATTGGGCCCAGACACTGAGCGTCTTCAGTCGCTCCGTGTCGAAGGTGTCGATGAGAAAGTCGTACGGGGTGGTCATCCTATGTGGCGTCGTCCGTCTGCGTTTTCCGACGTTCAATCCGCGTATTTCACAGAGCAGCCGTAGGGAGCCGAAGAGCTCTGAACAACCGGCTCCCCCGCGAAGAGGGCGTCGAGAGCGGCGGCGACATAGTTGGTCGCTTTCGGCACGTCGGCCACATTGGCGGAGCGGATGTCATCGATGCCACCGGCATACACAAGCTGTCCTTCGGGATTGATGACGTACATGTGAGGTGTCGTACGCGCACCATAGGCTCGGCCGACGGAACCATCTTCGTCGATGAGATAGGCCGTGGGTACGGCACCTTCCTTCTTCAACTGGGCGCCGAGGGCGTCGCCGGAATAGTGTCCCTGCTTGCCGAGCGCCGACGAGCAGATGGACAACCACACGACACCGCTGTCGGTGTAGGTCTGCTGCAGGGTCTGCATGTTCTTGCTGTCGTAGTGCTTGCGGACAAAGGGGCAGCCGAAGTTGACCCACTCGAGGACGACGGTCTTACCGGCGTAGTCTGCCAACTTGTAGGTCTTGCCGTCTGCACCGGTCAAGGTGAACTGTGGTGCCTTCTCTTCGGTGGCGATGGCGGCGTAGGCCGCGGCGGCGACCAGCAGGACTCCGGCGGCCAATGGAAGCACGCGACGCATAGGTAAACTCCTGAGATTCAAGGGGTTGGGGTGGTTTCTCTGGGCGTGTCATAGTATATCGTCGAACGTTTCGGCCACAAGGGATCGGTGGGTTCGCCCCGGGGGCTTCCTTTTTCACTTTTTTCATGTTGCCACTAAACCCGATCGTCGCGGCCGGTATCTCATTCCCGACACAGTTGATGGCGGCCCTTTCGCAACCTCGCCCCAGGACACATGTGGACGAACTGATCCAGAAGGCCCGCCAGGGAGACGACGACGCCTTTCGATCTGTCTACGAACAGACATCGGCCCGCGTCTATGCGCTCTGTTTGCGCATGATGAAAGACGAGACACGAGCTCGAGACATGACACAGGACACCTACGTGCGAGCCTGGCAGCATCTGGAGACATATCGCGGCGAGAGCGCTTTTACCACCTGGTTGCATACCATCGCGACCAATGCATGCCTGGTGGCTCTGCGAAGTCGCCGTCGTCGCCGAGAAGGCGACACGGAGATCGAAGAGCTGGAAGCGATGCCTGGCTCGAATCCAGGAGATCCGGTGGACAGGATTGCTCTTGAAAGGGCCATCGCCGATCTGCCCGATGGGGCACGAACGGTGCTGCTGCTGCACGACATCACGGTTACCGACACGACGAGATTGCTCAGATGACGTCTACGCGGCCTGGCACAAGCAAGGCCCACCTGCACCGAGCGAGAAAACTTCTTCGAGAGGCACTGAGTAGATGAATTGCGACGCTGTACGCCATTGGTTGGGATCGGCCGAAGCGGATGATGACGACGCGGTGCTGGTCTGCGAGCATCTGGAGACCTGCACCGAGTGCCGTGCTTTTGCTGAGGCCGATGCGTCTAGGCCTTCGCCGGTGAATCCTGCCTCTTTGGCCGATGAGATCCAACCCCCGCCCGATCTGTGGGCGCAGATCGAGGAGAAGATTCAGGCAGAGCGCGTGGTGAGTGCTCCCTTTGCCCCGTCGCAGGGTAGCGGTCGAAACTGGACACAGGTGGTCGGTCTCATCACGACGGTGGCGGCAGTCGTTTTTCTCGCCATCGTCATTCAACCGGCAAACACACCGACGGCGTCGACGATGGCCTATGCAGTTGTCCGTGGAAATGATCTGGTGGCGACTGAGCTGACGTGCCGGGGGGCACTGCAGGAAATCACGGGGAATCAAACCTCTCTCCAGGAAGACCCGCGCACCCTGGCCCTGGCAGCCGAGACTCGCCAGGTGGAAATGGCCATCGCCGATATGCGCGAGGCCATCGAACGCGATGGAGAACAGTCGCGCATGCTCACGACGCTGGCTCGACTGTGTCGTGTGCGGCTTCGACTGACTGAGCAGGCACAGGAACTGACCCGCAGCTGAGCCGGCATCTGCCGACAGACATGCGAATCAACGGAGAGCAAAGATGAAACTGATCAGATTGTTGGGACTCTGTCTCGTCCTCGGTGTCAGCGGGGCGCAGGCGAAAAAGGAAGTGCACGAGCGTGTGAAGGCCCCGAGCGATGGCGAGGTGGAGATCGAGAACATCGCCGGGTCGATTCAGGTCGAGGGATGGTCACAGAAGGCTGTGGAAGTGACCGGATCCATCGGAGACGACCTGGAGCTGATCGTCGAGAACAAGGGAGATCGAACGGTGGTGCTGGTGAAGTATCTGGAACGTCGAGATACCCGGCACCAGCACGCCGAGATTTCCGTACGCGTACCGGTGGCCAGCGAAGTGTACATCGAAGCGGTGAGTGCAGACGTAGAAGGCCACTCTCTGAGCGGCCCGGTCAGCGTGGAGACGGTCAGTGGTAGCGTCGAGATGGACATCCAGTCGAAGGACGCTGACATCGAGAGCGTCAGCGGCGACATCGAACTGCGCGCTACGAAGGCGGAGATCCAGGTCGAAGCGGTGACCGGGGATGTGGAGATTCACCTCCAGGAAGGGAATGTCGACGCGGAAACAGTGAGTGGGGATGTCCAGGTCATCGCGGGCAAACTGCAAGGCGGTGACGTGCAGTCCGTGAGTGGGGACATCGCCTTCAATGTCTCCCTGGCCGGCGGGTGTAGACTGGATATCGAATCGCACAGTGGCGACATTGATCTCGCCCTGCCCAGCGACAGCAGTGTCGAGATCGACCTCGAAGCCTATTCGGGTGACTTGCACAACCGGCTGGGTGCCGACCAGGTAGGCGGCGACGGGCGGCGGGAACTCGACTTGCGAATGGGGTCGGGTGACGGCCGTGTCGAGATCACGACGTTCAGTGGCGATATCGAACTGCGCGCCAAGTAGGACAGCTGAAGGTCGGTGGAGGGCTGCTGACAGATGAAACGACGAGAATTCCTGCGTGCCCTGAGCGCCGGATTGGCGGCGGCCCCCGTGGCGGCCGTGATGCACCCACCCGTACATGAAGGGTGGGGGCCGGCAGATGTGGGCATGGGAGGAGAGGGAGAGAAACGGGTGACGAAGAATTGGATCTGGCTGGGTCCCGACCCAGATGTTTCGGATGACGAATATAGTCGCCGTTTCGAACGGTTGAAGCGGGCGGGGATCGATGCGATCCTTCCCGAGATCTTCAACAATCGGCAGGCCTTCTGGGGCAGTGAGCATCTGCCCGTGGTGGCTCCAGTGCTGGAGCGCCTGATTCCTCTTGCCCACGCAACGGACATTGAGGTGCACGCTTGGAGTCACATCATGACGTGCAATGTGCCCGACGTCATGGAGACACACCCGGAGTGGTATGATGTGAATCGGAAAGGGGAGTCGGCACGCGACAAACCGGCCTACGTCGACTACTACCGATTCATGTGTCCTTCACGACCCGGCGTACAGCAGTTCCTTCAGCAGCGCATGCGTGAACTGGCCGCCATCGATGGGCTCGACGGCATCCATCTCGACTACATCCGCTTTCCCGATGTGATTCTCGCCGAGGCGCTGCAGCCCAAGTACGACCTGGTGCAGGACAGTGAGTTTCCCGAATACGACTACTGCTATTGTGACGTCTGCCGAGCCGGCTTCAAGGCTGCCCATGGTCTCGATCCGCTCGTCGATCTGAAAGATCCGCCTGCCAACGAAGCGTGGTTCCAGTATCGGTGCGATCTGATCAGCCGACTCGTCAACGAAGATCTGATTCCGATCGGCCGCGCTGCAGGCAAGCAGATGACGGCTGCAGTCTTCCCGAACTGGCGTCACGTTCGGCAAGAGTGGCACAAGTGGGAACTCGACGCTGTGCTGCCCATGCTCTACAACGGCTTCTACAACGAAGAGCTCGCCTGGGTCGGTGAGCAGTGCTCCCAGGGTATCGCCCGAATGAAAGACGTGGGGGTGAGCAAGGATCTCTACAGTGGTCTGTTTCTAGGGGACGTGCCTGCGCAGAAACTCAACGAGGCGATCGACACATCGCTGAAAGGCGGCGCCCGAGGCGTCAGTCTCTTCGCCTTTGGTGGCCTGACCGACGGCCACGTTGAGGTCATGCAGCAACGATTCGGCTAACCACGCGCCGACAGCCCCGTCGGCAGATCGTCCTCTAGTCCCAGGGACGAACGAAACATCCGGGGGTGGCACCCGTGTGGGTGCCCTCATCAACCACGGCCGTCCCGTTGACCCACACGCGTTCGATCCCAACCGACAGTTGGTGTGGGTCCTGGAAGGTCGCTCGATCTGAGACCGTGTCGGCGTCGAACTGCACGATGTCGGCGAACATCCCTTCCCGCAGCAGCCCGCGTCGACGCAGTCCCAATCGGTCAGCGACGGCACTGGTCATCTTGCGAACGGCGTCTTCGAGTCCGATGACGCCCTGCTCTCGCACGAAGCGACCGAGCACCCGAGGATAGGTCCCGTAGCCCCGTGGGTGCACAGGGCCGAAGGGCTTCCCCCAGGCCGGATCGTATCCCCCCGCATCGGTCGAGATCTTGATCCAGGACTGCTGCAGTTGCAGGCGCAGGTTGTCCTCCGTCATCGAGAAGTAGATCGTCGAGATCGACTGGCGTTCCGACAGGATCAGATCACAGACCGTGTCGAACCAATGTTGACCGCGTTCAGCGGCGATCTCCGACAGCCGGCGCCCCACATACTTCTGATTCTCTTCCTTGCGGAAACCGATGGGCATCACCGCATTCTCGCCGTGTTGGGAGACCATCGCTTCCCAACGGCCATCGGGGTCGGTCACGGCAGCACGGATCTTCTCGCGCATATCCGGGTCGACGAGATTGTCATAGAGCTTGCCACCGGCTGCAGCCCACGGTGGCAACACAGAGGTGAGACCCGTGCCCGATGCCGCATAGGGGTACATGTCGGCCGTCACATCCAGCCCGTCGGCACGGGCTGTGTCGATTCGCTCGATCACACCGGGCATCTTGTCCCAGTTGTCCCGGCCCGCCGCCTTGAGGTGGTAGATCTCGACGGGTACGTCGGCGCGTAAGCCGATCTCAAAGGCCTCGTCGAGGGCATCGAAGATCTCTCCCGCTTCCGAGCGGAGATGGGTGATGTACGTGCCATCGTATTGTCCCACCACTTCGCACACGTCGACGATCTCATCCACATCGGCGTAGCAGTCCGGTGGATAGATCAGGGCGTAGGACACGCCGAAGGCACCATCCTCCATGGCCTCGGCCATGACTCTTCTCATGACCGTGCGCTCTGACGCGGTGGCGCCTCGCATGTCCATGTCCAGCCCGCAGCGGCGCAGTGTGCCACCCCCCAGATAGGAGCCCACATTCGGCGACACCCCGTGCACTTCGAAGGCCTCGAGCCAGTGAGCGAAGCGGGTCCACCGACGGGCTCTCTCCTCCCAGGCAGCGATAGGCGCGCCATACACCGACGTGCGCAAACCACCCGCATTGCGACCGACGACGGGTGCTGGCGTGAAGGCTTCGCCCATGATTTCCGTCGTGATCCCCTGGGTGATCTTGGAGACACAGCGGCCATCGATCATCAGCGGGTAGATGGAGTGGCTCTGGATATCGATGAACCCCGGACACAGGACGGCACCGCCTGCATCCACCACCTGGATCGCCGCAGTGTGGGGAATCTTCCCTGGTGGTGTGATCGCCGCGATCGAGTCACCGGCGATGGCCACCTCGCCCGCAAACCAGGGGTTTCCACTGCCATCGATGACACGAGCGTTGTGGATGAGCGTGTCGAAGCGCGCCATGGTGCTTTAGCTCACGACGAGGTAGGAGAGCCAGTCATCACCACGATCGTTGAGGATCATGTGGGGTACACCCTGCGGCAGATAGACCGTGTCTCCCTCGCGCAGTGGGTGCGCATCGAATCCGGTGACCACCGAGCCTTCTCCTTCCAACACATAGTAGATCTGTTCCTTGTCGTCGTGCTGGTGCATGTCCGACGCGCGACCCCGGGACACGGCCTGACGAGCCAGATAGTAGAACGACAGCAGGCAGGGTTGAGGGGTCACGGGCTCCTCTTCGTTGAAGCGTTCGAGGATCTGCCAGGTCGCAGCATAACCATGGGCACCGATCCCCGGTGTGGACTGCCGCCAGTTGGTCACATAGGGCTTCGACCCGCTGCCCTCGGTGCCACAGGTGATGATCAGATACTCCACCCATTCGGTGCGGTCAGCAGCGCGAAGCTGATGCTCGACCTCTGGCGGGAAGTAACAGACGGATCCCTCTCGCACCGGGTAGGTGTCGTCGCCGATGTCGACATCGGCCTCGCCGGAGAGTATGTAGTAGTACTGTTCGGCGTTGGTGTGCGCATGGCGGTCGCCGTCCTTGCCGCCCTGCAGGTCGTGACGGGCAAAGCCGCTCATGTGCTGCAAGCACTGGTGCGGGGCTGTTTCACCGTCTTTGGGTGGCGAGAAGATGGCCCGTACGACGGCGTTGTCGTGGCCGATGTAGGGATCTGCGTCGCGCCAGTTTCGTACAATCGCTCTCGATGTCGTCACGGTTTTTCCTTTCGAGGGGACGTGCTGATCATGATTGATTGTTAGGTGTCGGTGCCAGCGTCGCTCGGTCCGTAGAGTAGCTCACGCTGTTGTCGGGCCCACCCAGCGAGTGGGATCTCATCATCCGTGGGGCGCCAGTAGAGGGAAACTGGGTGCACGGCGGGGTCATCTCCCGAGTAGTTGTCGAGCCCCGTGCCCAGTTCGCCGAGCAACTGCCGCTGAATGGGTGAACATCCTTCGAGGGTCTGTGCCGTCTGCCGGTCATAGTCGGACGGTCGGATCCACCGGGGGTGATACCCGTAGTAGAGGCACCGGCGTGGCTCTGACGACAGATTGGGTCGCAATGCGTGTAACAATGCCGTGCGCCAGATCAGTGCAGCGCCTGGCTTCACCCTGACGGGCACAATGTCGTCGGCATCGATGAGATGGCGGCCGTCCGTATCGCGTGGCTGCGCACGTCGGTGACTGCCTCGCACGACACAGATTTCACCCTGATCGCCCTTCGACAGATCCGTCAGATACAGACCGACCTTCATCTCCATGAAAGGCACGACGCCATCTACGAGGGGCCACCCATAGTTGGGGCCATCGGAATGCCAGGGAAAGAAAGAGTCGGGCGACCCTAGCTCGTGTTCAGCGGCGCTGGTCGGTTGCGGCGGTCGCACGTCTGCATGGGACGTGCGCAGCTGGATGTTGCTTCCCATGACGTCGACGACGTAGGGGAGGATTCGCGGATGGTCGATCAGATCTCGGAACCGTCGGTCCAGAGACACGACATTGCGCATCTGAAAGGCCTCATCCGCAGCCAGATCGCGATCGCGTACAAACCCTCGATACCGTTCATCCACCAGGTCGAGGAGGGTCGAGACCTCCTCGGAGGTTAGCAGATCCTCGACGATGAAGAAGCCCTCTTCATCGAACTGTCGTCGCTGTTCGGCGGTCAGGGCCAGGGGCCGCTCGACATCGACGTCGCTGGGTGGAGAGGGCGTGGTCACGACGCGCTGGGGCCGATCGAACCGTCAGCGAGCATCGCCAACAGCGCCGAATCATCGGTTTCGAGGGGCAGTTGGATTCGGCAGCGACGACGGGATGATTCGTAGGTGGCGAAGATCAATTCCGTCGCCGCCAGGGCCTTGCGACTACTCAATTCCGGTTCGGTTCCACTATCGAGGCACGCAAGCAGATCACTGCAACTGGCAATCGTATGCTCTGCATCGGGCACGCCCTGTGTAAAGGCAGGCGACTCCCAACCTGAGCCGCGCCACAGTCGCAACGGACTCTCAGGGTCTCGCAAGTGCAGTTCGACGATTCCTTCACTGCCGATCAGTCGAATATGCAGCCCGTCGTCTGATGCATCCCCGGTCGTGACAAGACCTTCGACGCCATTGGTGAACCGAAACCAGCTCAGCCCGCTGGTCTCCAACGGCACATCAAAGACCTTCCGGTCCTCGGCGACCTCGATCTGTCCCATGACCCACTCGACGGAGGACTCTTCGTTGTAGAAGAAGCAGATGTCGAACCAGTGGGTTCCCCAGTCGAAGAGATTGGGACAGGTCGCTTCGATTCGACGCAAGTCGCCAATCGCTCCGTCACGAAGCAGATCCCGGGCCGTCAAGAATGTGTGGCCGAAGCGGCGCTGATGGCATAACGTGAGCACCACGCCGGCCTGCTGGCAGGCATCGTGGATCGCACGGGCATCGCCCCATGTGGGGGCCATCGGCTTCTCCGAGTGAATCGCCTGAACACCCGACGGCGCCGCAGCCTCGATCATCTCACGATGCATGCCCGTCCACGTACACACGCTGACGATATCCAGCGACTCCGCCTTCAACATCTCTCCGTAGTCGGTATAACGACGCAGGTCGCCGAAACGTTCGCAGAATTCATCCCTCGACGCCTCGACGGGATCTGCACAGGCCACCAGTTGGCTGCGTTCGTCGTGCTGCCAACCTTCGGCGTGAGCTCGCCCGCGACCTCCACAGCCGATGACGGCCACATTGCGCGCTGTCGTGCTGCTATTCATCCATCTTCCTCTGATTCGCCAGCGCCGACTACGCGACAACTGGTGGTGGTTCCCACGTGGGATTCGGTGCGGGAATCTTCGCGGCGACGGATTCACGCCAGGCCGCCAACTGGTTGTGCAAGTCAGCCGCGATGGCGGGTTCGGCGTCGAGTCGATCGTCGTCCTCACCGATGTCGAGTCGCAGGTTGTACAGTTCGCGTCGGCCGTCGTCGAAAAACTCGATCAACTTCCAGTCGCCGCTGCGGATCGACGAACCCGGCGTGCCGCCCTGATTCCCGTAGTGGGGATAGTGCCAGAAGATCGAAGCGCGTTCCAACTCTCCTCGTCTGTGAAGCAGGGGACCGAGGCTCTCGCCATCCACATGCTGGTCGGGCAGGGCAGGCAGTCCGGCCACCTCCAGCAACGTGGGGTAGATGTCGGGGCTCGTGATCGGCGTGTCACAGACGCTACCCGCCTCGATCCTGCCCGGCCAGCTGACGAACAACGGTTCACGAGTACCACCTTCGTACATCCAGCCTTTGCCTTCTGCCAGAGGCGCATTGCACGTGGGCGACCCCTCCGATGTGGCCAGACCGCCATTGTCCGAGGTGAACAGGATCATCGTGTCGTCAGCGTGGCCCGTGGCGTCGAGGGTGTCGAGGACGCGGCCGATGTTCTCGTCGAGACTGTCGATCATCGCCGCATACACCGGGTCAGACTGAAGCAGTCGTCGGCGCACATGCTGGTCCTTCTTGTGCTCGCAGGGGTGGAATTCATCCTCTGAGAACGTCTCGAGCTGGTCGAGGCCGAGATCGCGTACCTTCTGTTCGTAGCGTGCGATCCGGTCGGCCTTGGCCTGAATCGGCGTATGCACACTGTAATACCACAGGTTCAGGAAGAAGGGCTGCTCGTCGCCGGCGCCCGTGATCAGCTCGACCACGTGATCGGTGAGATAGTCGGTGAGATAGGTCCCGTCGGGCACGTCGGCATCCACGAGAGGATCGATCGACCAGGGACTGAAATACCCACCCCTTCCGGGAGATCCCATGTGGTAGCCGCCAATATTGACGTCAAACCCGTGATCCTGCGGCAGATGGCCTTCGCCACCCAGGTGCCATTTGCCCACGTGCCAGGTCTGATATCCTCCCTCGCGCATCGCCGAGGCCAGCGAATGCTCCGATGACGGGAGCTCCTTCAGATACGGCACATCGATGACGGCGCCCCGAGCTGGGTGGACATGTCCGTTCCAATCGATCCAGTCCGTGATCCCCACCGTGGCCGGATACTTGCCGGTGAGCAGGCTCGCTCTGGTGGGCGAACAGACGGGACACGCAGCATAGGCGTCGGTGAAGCGCATCCCAGAGCGACACAACCGATCGATGTTCGGCGTTTCGTAGAAGCTGCTTCCGTAGCAGCCGAGATCCTTCCATCCCATGTCGTCGATGAGGATGAGGATGATATTTGGGCGTTTGGCCACGTCGTGCTCCTGGTGGATGAGACGTCCAAGCGTCGTTCACCAGACCTCGGCTGGCAAGAGGGTGCACGATGTCCTGCTGTCGGCGGTCCCGTCCACTTCGTACCATCCTTGCTGATCTGGATCAACCGATACCACGACAGACCGAGACAACGATGGAACTGACCGACGATCAACGCGAAGCCGTCCGACAGGTATTGCGCGGCACCACGACTCAGCAGCAGGCCTGTCAGGCGCGAGGCGTTTCTGATNATGACTACCGATCGTGGGAGCAGGCACTGTTGAAGGCCAAATGGGCCGACGAGAATGGCCGGCTGACGTGTGACGCATTGGGCCGTCGCGCAGCCATCGTGCGAGATCGATGGGGTGTACCTCACTGCCAGGGAGACACACTCTCAGATCTGTGTTTCGCCGCCGGTGTCGCCCAGGCGCAGGACCGGCTCTGGCAACTGGACTACCGGCGCCGTCTTGCTTCGGGTCGATTGGCTCAGATTCTGGGTGAAGATTATCTGCGCACAGATCGTGAGCACCGCACCCTCGGCTTTCTCCGCATCGTTGAAGCCCAGGAACTGCCGACGCTCGACGACGAGGCGAGAGAAGCTCTCGAAGGATACACAGCCGGTGTGAACGCGTGGATCGGCGCNGTCGGTGATGAGCTGCCCATCGAGTTCGATGTTCTCGAATACGAACCCGAGCCGTGGACGGTCGTCGACAGTCTCGCCATCCTCCGCTATTTCTGGTGGACCCTCACGGGGCGANTGTCACAGCTGGTCGCGGCTGAACGTCTCTTGCGGGGCACACCACGNGANCTGGCATCGTGGTTTCTGACACCCGAGACCGTGTCCTGCATCGTGCCATCGCCAGACGAGATGGACGAAGGTTGGGACGAGGGGCTGCGATTGGGCGGCAGTGCCGCAGCCGATGACCCATCGCAGACACCGGGTTCGAACAACTGGGTCGCCGGCCGCCAAAGACTACAGACAGGTGGCCCCGTGCTGGCCGCCGATCCACATTGGCCGCTGGCCTTTCCCGACATGTGGTACGAGCAGCACCTGACGGGGGCCGGCTTCGATGTGATCGGACCTGCTTATCCGGGTGCGCCCCCTGTCGTGTTTGGCCGAACCCGTGCCATGGCCTGGGGCCGGACGAACAATGTCTCTTCCACCCGAGATCTGTATCACCACGAGGTCGATCCGGCAGACCCCACGCGATACCGGGCCGGCGACGAGTGGGTGCCCTACACAAACCTGCACGAGACGATCGCGGTGAAAGGGTCCGACGATGTCGATCACGAGATCCTGCTGACGGCAGACGGCCAGCCGGTGGTCAACGATCTGATCCCTTCGGTTGAGGAGACATCAGATGGCCCCATCAGTCTGCGTTGGGTCGGTCAGGAGACCATCGGTGACGTGCAGGTATTGCTCGATGTGGGGCGTGCTCAGTCCGTCGACGAAGCACTCGGTGTGTTCGGTTGCTGGCGACTGTCCGTGTGGAACAGCGTCATCGCTGATGCCGATGGACACGTGGCCTATCAGATGTGTGGTAGCGTGCCACGCCGGAAGATTGCCACGCGCGGAACACGTCCNGCCAACGACACCGGACACACGTGGCAGGGATACTGGGACACGCCCATCCTGCCCGGCGAGAAAGACCCTGAACGAGACTGGGTGGCGAGCGCAAACAATCCTGCCATTCTTCCCGGCACGGATCCGCCGCTCTACGGCACGTACGCTGACGCCTATCGATGGGACCGTATCGCCCGTTTTCTCGACGGACAGAAACTGACGGCCGATCAGGTGGCAGGGTTACAGGCAGACAATCTATCGCTGCGTGCTGAACAGTTGTCTGACGCCGTTGCCGATCTTCTCGAGACGCTCGAATCGACGGCAGCTCGGGAGTTTGCCAGTCACCTGCGCGNCTGGAATCACCGCTGCGATGCCGATCAGGTGGGTGCGACGATNTGGGCTGTGTTGTGGCCCCGGCTCGTGTCTGCCGTNGGCAAGCAGGTGCTGACGCCCTTCGTGGCCGAACTCAATGCGGGCAACGCTGGTCGTCTGGTCCGTCATGTCCTGCTGGATCACTCGTCACCACCCGTTCACGTGGATCTGCGTGATGCGTTGGGTGTGGCCGTCGAATCCACGGCNGCCTATCTGCAGTCCATCCTGGGTGACGACTCCGGTGCGTGGACGTGGGATCGGGCGCAGAGACTGCGGTTGCAGCATCCCCTGTCGACGAATGATGCGGCCCGTCGGGTCTTTGACCCTCCGGCGGTGACCTGTGATGGAGGTACGAGTGTCGTGAACAACCGATCGGCCCGTGAGACCGCAAACGGGCTCGAGGTGACAGGCGGTCCGAGTTATCGGTTCATCGCCGATCTGTCTGCCTCGGGTGGTCAAGGTTGTCTGCTGGCCGGGCAGAGTGGGCAACCTGGCCACCCTCACTACGCCGACCAGCTATCTCTCTGGCCGTCGGGACAGTGGCATCCACTGTGGATGGATGACGAGGCGATCCAGACCGAGAAGACGGGCGAGTTCGTCCTGGAGCCGCCGACCTGAGCGNNANTCAGCCCACGGCGTAGCCGGCGAGCGCCTCTTCGTCGATCCGCACGCCGAGTCCCGGTGTGTCGGGCAGGTCAAAGCTGCCATCGGCATAGCGCCAACTCGTCTCGCCGATCAAGTCGCCACGTTCTGCCAGTCCTGCCTGATACTCCTGCAGATACTCGTCGCCACAAGCCGTGGCGAAGTGCAACGTCGCCGCCTGGAAGACGTGCAGTCCACTGCCCATGTGTGGCGTTGAAGGCACGCCCGCATCTCCCGCCTGGGTAATCTGTCGTAATCCGTCGCTCAATCCCGTACGACCGATATCTGGCTGGTACACATCGAGGGCCAGGGGAGACTCGAACCAGGCTTCGGTCTGATAGTGCGTGCGGAAATGCTCTCCCAGTGCGATGGGTGAACCTGGCTCACGGGCGAGATCTCGATGGCCGTGCAGGTCTTCCGGCTGTAGCGGACACTCCAGCCAGCGCGCCCCCAGATCACCGAACATGGCCTTGGCTCGACGTCCGTCGTCTCCCCGGCACATCCACAGGGTATCGACCATCCACTGTTCCACTTTCCCCTCGGCGCCTTGCTGTAGCGCCGCCAGCTCCTGACCCGCCGCATCGAGGTCGCCGTCGACGAAGATCTTGATTCCTGTAAGGCCCGTATCGAGCCAGCGATGCATGGCCTCGATTCGTTCGGTGACCGTTGCCTGTCGTAAGCCGGACAAGTAGACGGGCAGGTTCTCGCGCGGAGACTCACTCAGCAGGCGAGCCACCGGCAGGCCAGCCCGACNGCCGATCGCATCCCACACAGCGATGTCGAGGGCCGCCAGCGCGTCCAGGTAGTAGCCGGCCGCATACCCGCGACCCCGCTGGGCGTCGTAAAGGAAATCCCACATATGGANGGGGGATTCGAAGGCGCGATCCGTCACCATCGGTGTGAGCAGGCTCTTGCAGATCAGGGCCGTCACCTCGGGTCCGATGGGGGAGTTCGATTCGCCCCAGCCGACGGACCCATCTGCAAGGGTCACCCGCACCAGAACAGCCTCCACCGTGGTGGGGTACACTGTCTGCCAGCCCTCACGGAATTCCAGACGGCTCCTGCGAGGAGCCTTGCCGCCACCGCCGCGATAGTCCTCCCAGTATCCGGGCTCATCGGCGAAGGACAGGTGGAATGCAGTCAGCTCGGCAACCTCGACGCCCAGATCTGTGCTCACGCTCTTGCCTCTCTTAGTTCGATACATATCGAACATTGGGTGTAAAGATTAGACTTGCATATGACAAAATGCGTCAGTGCACTCGATAGACTTCGAATAAGTTAGATAAGCATCTGCTCTGTTAGCTGTGAGCCGAGTTCAAGGATATCTCCACCGGTCAAGAGCAGGACGAACTCAGAGAGCGATTCCATTTCGTCCACGGCCAATGGCGAAGCAAGGCAGCCAAAAGCCTGCCACAGGCATTTGCGGACGCTTTCGCCCGTCTTGGGTCGGCGTCGAAAATCTGGCCCCTCATTGCCGACTCACTGGGTGCGGTGGATCCTACGATCGGTTTCGAAGATCTACTGGCTCGCATCGGCGAGATCGACATCGAAGAGTTCCGTCGCAGTCTGTTGATCGGCGTCCTCCACGAGCCTGCATGGGTAGGCGACCTTCTGTCAGGACGTAAGGACCTTGCCCACACCATCGTTAATGCACCGGAAACGAAACGTCAGATGTGGTTCACCTGCGTCGGGCTGTTCCCCTTTCAAACGACGGCACCCCTGGCAACGGCCCTGCAGCGTCTCGTCGATGACCCCGTCGGGTTTCGCAACGATGCCCTGGTCTGCTTGCGCCTGTTCTGGGATCGCGTCATCGCCTCCACGTGGGAAGCGCTGCGTCCGGCCTTTGAGCGC
>PATE01000035.1 GCA_002712305.1 Gemmatimonadota bacterium
CGGCGCTTTTCTCTTCTTCCAGCGTCGCCTGGGCGAGGCTGTTGAGACTCACGCGA
Organism: Gemmatimonadota bacterium; assembly: GCA_002712305.1. Taxonomy (GTDB): domain Bacteria; phylum Latescibacterota; class UBA2968; order UBA8231; family UBA8231; genus UBA12574. The sequence continues at coordinate 57 of PATE01000035.1, forward strand.
AAGTTCAACTGCTCCTTGATCTCGCGCAGCATGTCGAGAGTTTCGAGTTTGCGGAAGTCGTAGCTCGAATACCCCCGCAGGACCGAGTAGTCGAAGCCGATACAGTTGAAGCCGACGATCAGGTCAGCTGCCTGCAGGTGTTCGATCAGTTTCGGTACATCCTGCTCGAAATAGGTCGTGAATTCGTCGGAGCGGTTATCCCAGACGACACCACAGGATACCCGCATCAGATAGGTCTTGTTCCATCCTCCGACCTCGGCGGCACTGAGTTGGGTCTCCAGATCGAAGACGACGACGTGGTCTTCCTCCTCCTGCTCGGGAGGGGCGTCAGCCTCTGCGATCTCCCAGTCCGCGAACAGAGGTGGTTCGTCCTCGATCTCCGGCAGGTCGAAGGCCTCCGGGTCCAGGTCGGCCCTGCCGCTGAGCAACTCGAGCAGGTGGATGCAACCGGCCTTGTCCAGAGGGTGATTGCCAGCACCGCAGGTAGGAAAGTGAATGCAGGATGGACAGCCTTCTTCGCAGTCACAACCCGCGACCATCCCCAGGGTCAGTTCCAGCAGCCGGTCGAGCATGTCGAAGCCCTTTTCGGCCAGACCGATACCCCCTGGATACTGATCGTAGATGAAGATGGCACCTTTACGCAGTTGGGGGTGCATGGGATAACAGATGCCGCCGACGTCGGTGCCCTTGCTCAGGGCCAGCAGAGGAAACAGAGACTTGGTGGCGTGCTCGGTGGCGTGCAGCGAACCCATGTGGTGATGGCCATTGCGCTTCAGATGTTTCTTGAAGGGTGCGTCCATCTCGAGCCAGAAACCGATCGTCTCGAAGGTCTGAACCGGACTCTCGAGAGGATGACGGCTGATGATTACCTGGTCTCCCACACGAACCTTCTCATAGGCGATGACCTGTGAACTGACCTTCAGTCGGCCGAGTTTGGCCAGATAGCCGTGCATCGGCTTGGAGGCCAATTCCTCGATGATCTCGGTCTCCTTCTCCTGCTTGGGCCGCGTGTAGTAGGGGACATCGACGACACTCGCATCGATTTGTCGACGAGGGCTGTGACGCTCGCCGATCAGATACTGGCGCCCACGATGCAGATAGATCGCCCCTTCGTAGCACTCGGTGTAGAGCTGGCCCCCTGACACGGTGCCGATCGTGTAGCGTTTCTTCTTCCCGCTCCTTGCTGAAGGGGCCGCGTCTCGCACCAGACTCGCACCGGATCTGCTCACTTCCGATTCCACAGGACTGTCGCCATGGTCACAACCGGCATGGGCAGAGTCGCCCGAACCAAACAGGTCGGATGACCCGGGTAAGGGCGGTCTCGGCGGCGTGACCGTTTCGGCCGTGGGTGTAGAGTCGGGCGATTCGGTGGCCGGTGGCGAGGTATCGGCCACCCGCGCCGAGGCACCGGCGACGATGGACCAGCTCTCACCGATGGCGCGCATGTTGAGGAGGCGATGCGGTTGCTTTCGTGCCGCAAACCAGGCATCGCCATCGGCGCTCTGCAGCAGGTCGCCACTGGCCGCCAGTTCAGCCAGCGCCTCTGCATATCCGGTGATGCCGTCGTATTCGGGTTCGTCTGCCGTGAGCGGTAGTTCGCGCGCTGCGCAGGGCAGGTGATTCTTGAGGATGTATCGATTGCCCGGATCGGCCACGGCGTCTTCGATATCGCGCCCGAAGAATTGATCCGGGTATTTCATGAAATACTGATCGAGGGCATCCTTGCTGGCCAACAGAATGACGAGAGATTCGCGCCCCTGGCGCCCGACACGTCCGGCTCGCTGCCAGGTATTGACGATCGACCCGGGGTAACCCACCAGCACGCACACATCCAGCCCTCCGATGTCGATGCCCAGTTCGAGAGCAGACGTGGTGACCACACCGAGCAGGTCTCCCCCTGTGAGGGCAGATTCGATCTGGCGGCGCTCTTCGGGCAGGTATCCGGCTCGATAAGAGCTGATCCGCTGAGCCAGATCGTGCCTGTGCTGTGTTGCCCACCGATAGACGAGTTCCGTAATCACCCGCGCCCGTGTGAAAACGATCGTGCGCAACTGACGCAGAACGCCGGCCTGCAACAGCCGGGCTGCGACGGTGTTCGGGCTCTCCACGGGATCAACAAAGAGAAAGTGGCGCGGTGCCGTCGGTGCACCCGACTCAGTGACGGCGGTGAAGGATCGTCCAAACAGGCGTTCGGCAAGCTGGGTTGGATTGCCGATGGTGGCTGAACAGCTGACATATCGAGGCGAGGATCCGTAGCTGTTACAGAGGCGATTCAAGCGGCGAAACAGGTGCAGCACGTGTGAACCGAAGATGCCATTGTAGGTATGCAGTTCATCCACGACGATCCAACGGAGATTCTTCAGCATCTCCTCCCACGCCTCATGGAAGGCGAGGATACCCGCATGCAGCATGTCCGGTGTGGTGATGAGGATGTTGGGCAACTGCTTGCGGATTTTCTCACGCACGTGTGGCTTCGTATCGCCGTCGTAGATCTCAGCCGTCAAACCACAGGACAGATTCGCCAACAGCGTGCGCAGTTCATCGAGTTGGTCCTGCTCGAGCGCCTTAAGAGGAAAGATGTAGATGGCGCAGCCCGACGGGTTCAGCAGCAGGTCCGCCAGCACGGCGGCATTGTAGACGAGGGTTTTCCCAGAGGCGGTTGGGGTGGCGACGACGACATCCTTGCCCTCTCGCAGAAGGTGGATGCCTTCCTCCTGATGGCTCCAGAGGTGCTCGATGCCGGCAGCGGACAGAACTCGCTCGACCTCAGGACCCAGGTGGCTCGTCTTCAGGGCGACACGCTCGGGCGTCGACGGGATTGTCTGCTCGTGGACGATTGTGTCCTGCAGGATCGTCCGCTGCAGATGGGTGCGGAACTCACCGACCAGACTCTTCACATCGGACGACGGCTCTGCCGGCCCTTCAGCCTTTGGGGGCAGGGGGGCTGGAAGCCGATCGGTGGAAGGGGGAAAGCCGAGGAATTCGTCGTCGGGGTCTGGAACTCGCTGGATCACGTCGTCTCTCCAATATGTCCCTACAGGACCAAGATGCTCAAATGAGCACTGGATCAGAAGTATACCTATGATCAGCGGAGATAGGCAAGCCAGTTGCTGACGACCCGTAGTATGGTCTTACATTGGCAGACCAATCCACCTTACCACCCTGTGCGGCAGCGAGATGGACACACCATGATTTGGGCGTGTCATCGCCGTCGGCCTCGTGCTCATGATCGTCGAGGTCGTCCACGGTCATCAGAAACGACTCGCAGAGATCCAGGCAGAACTCGAAGCCGTGGAACGGTCGATCGAGCGAAATTCTGCCGCTCTCGTGAAGCTCGAAGAAGAAGGCGAAGCGATCCGTCATCGACTGCCTACGTTGCAGGAGGAGAAGGAGTCGATGAAGGACGAGGTGATCATGAAGAAGCAGGAACTGGAGGAATTGGAAGGGCGTTATTCACGTCGCCACATTGGCGGCTCTCCCCTGGAACTGTAGCCATGGGTGCGGAGAATACGATTCTGACCCTCGTCCTCGTAATCGTGATCGCGGCGGCGAGAGCCAAGTGGCAGACGGCGATGATTCAGAACAACGCCAACGCCACATCATCTCTCTCATGCAGGAGCGGGAAGGATATCGACTGTCGGCGCGGTGAGGCCGAACTCAAGGTTGAAGAAGCGGCCCTGCAGGAACGCTCGGTCTCGAGTGACATGCGCGAGTTTGCCCATGAATTGACCGTGATGGAAGAACGACTCGTCGAACTGCGAGCCGAAGAGGACGAACTCGAAGAGCGCAGACTGAAGAACGAGGGGCTCGACGAAGCCTGATCCTGCAGAATCCTCTTCTTGGTCGGTGTCGGTGGTTGGTGTCTGGGGTCAGTCGCGGATCAGTGCCAGTGAGGCACGCCGATGCTGGCCCGCAGCCTCCAGGACATAGTGATAGAGCCCGGAGGCTACCAACGCCCCATCCTGGTTAGTACCATCCCAGCGCTTCGTGTATTTGCCTGCGGAGCGGGCACCGAGATCGAACCGACGGACCACGGCCCCATCGGCCGTGTAGATCGACAGTGTTGTCACGGGACTGGCCTGGTCCAGTTCAAAACCGATCGATGTATCGTCGTCGACAATCGGTCGAAAGGGGTTGGGATAACTTGGCAAGAGGGCCAGGGCGTTCGGCGCGGGCGCATCGATCATCTCGGGGTCGTAGTGGACGCTCACCTTGTAATCCAGACCCAGGCCAATGAAGTCCACATTGCTGATCACGACGGCGACATCCTCGTACGCATTCCAACCGGGCACGACGATGCTACCTACGTCACCTACATCGCGGACCTCGACCTCGTCGTCGGAGGTCAGAATCAACTGGCGGCGCCATCTTCCTCGAGCCAGTTCGGTCTCGATCGTAATCCCGCCCGGAAGCAGCCGTGGATCGAAGCGCACATAGGCGGTGGCCATGTGATCGATCCGTCCGCTGTCGGCGACGGTCGCGTTGGCCACAACAGAGAAGGGCAGGATGAAGTTTTCCGGATACTTTTCGCCCTCGGAAAAGAAGCCTGGGCGGAAGCGGACGCCGGTGAAATAAGACCAGACGCCCATATCGGCATACGCCGCATCCAAACCGTCACCGTCCACATTGAGAAGGGCACGATGGAAATTCTCGAGGCTGTTGCTCAAGCGACGCCCATTCTCTTCCCAGATCCAGCGCACGACGTCACGCTCGTATCGCTGATGGAGAAAGTGAGCGAACACCGAGGCCCCGTAGGCGTGCAGGTCACCGGCCGACGGGATCCCTGAATCCAGGGAGCGTTGCGGCACGAGCAGNAACGTGCAGACATACTGCAGGTAGTCATCGAGCGCGGGGTAGGCGACATCTTCCATCCAGGTGGCCGAGGCCTCCTGCCACCATCGACCATCCACTCCCTGATAGTAGCCGAACTGGATTACGTGGAAGAACTCATGGGCGATCGTCACGCGCAGGGCGTCGATTTCTCGTGTACCCGAGTTGCCCGGGCAGGCGAAGGTCGAGCCATAGATCGGGTTGGCGAAGTCATTGTCGATTTGAAAAAAGCTGGGTCCCGTAGCGCCACTCGTCGTGGGATAGGTAATTCCGTAATTCTGACTACGTCCCAGATCTGTGATGTAGATGTCGATCTCATCGCCACCTCCCGCACCGACATCAACCGGGGGGGGCCGGTAGCCCAACTGCACGATCTCCAATTCCCAGGCACTGTCAGCGATCGCTGCGGCTCGGTCCACGTAGTCGGGGGTGCCGTTACCGTCATCGTCCGTCGGATCGACAGCCTCGCGTCCTTCCAGATCGTAGTGCAGCCGGAAGTGACCACTCGGAGATAGCACGGAGAAGGCTAGTCGCGGGCGCTGCAAGGCTTCCCGCAGAATCTTGCCCGCTGCCTCGGGCGCGTTCCCGCGAAGTTCGTTGGCTGCCACAGCCAGAGGTGTCGCACAGTACATGGGCACGAGGGGCTCGTGAAATCCTGCCGGGACGGCGTCTGGATCGCGTCGTTCCAGCAGCTGATAGGCGGCAGCTGTGTGCGCGTCGAGAACCCCCGTCGCCAGAGCGTCCGCAATCTTCACGCCCGCCTTCGCCGGGCTTTGCAACGCCAGCGACATGACGACGATAAAACAGGAGATCCGGGTCAGACGCTGTATCCCAAATCGACGCTCAACGCGCGACGGCGATCTTACCACGCTCGATCATCTCCCCTTCGAAAGTGCTCACGATATAGATGTAGATCCCCGATCCAACTGAGAATCCATTGGCATTGGTCGCCCTCCAGCGGATCTCCCGGCTCAACTCGCCCTGGTCTTCCTCCCGTCCCTCCCACACCAACTCGCCACCCAGCGACAGGATCTTCACCCGACTGTACTTAGGAAGACCGCTGAAGCGAACCGTCTCGCCGTCCGCAGCCCGAAACGGATTCGGATACACCACCAGTTCAGAGGGAACCAGCCGCAACCGTTGAAAGGCGCTGTTGTCCTGGGCAGGACCTTCCTCTTCGATATCGTCCTGTGGATCCACCTCGATAAACAAGACCGTATCGCCAAACCGCTGCCATGGAACGTCGATACGAAGCACTCCCCCCGCGGGCAAAGGCGATGTCACGGGCATGTCATGGATGATGGCACAGGAAGTCGAGTCTGTGTCACATCGTGACACACGAATGTCGAAGGGTTGGCTTACGTCCGCCACGCCGAGGTTGGCTACCTGAATCCGCAGATCATCCTCCACCCCTTGAGCATCTCCGGTGAATACGGCCAGATTCGGCAGTCCCTGTTCCTGGCCGAACTGCGACATGGCCGCAACGGTGAGACGGGTCACGTCGGCGACAAGTTCCCAATTGATGCTGTCGGGCAGGTCGGCGACGGAGTGATATTGCGAGTTCACGCGATAGTCTCCGCGCACGACAGCGACGTGACTGCTGTCGGTGGGCAGGTAATTCTCGATGCCGAGGATCGCATCGTAACCTCGGGCCCAGAAGGGGGCATGGTCGCTCAATCCGGCAAAAGGATCTTCAAGAAGGTCGATCTGTAAACCGATCTGGTAGCGGTCGTTTGTCGCTCGCAGATGATCGACGAGCCACCGGGACGCGGGATTGGTGACCAGTTCGAGGCGCTGGGCCAGGTCGTTGAAACCGATCATGTCGAAGTTGAGCACGCCGAGGATGTGATCATCTCTCTGTCGCGCCTTACCCGCATAGTGGCGGCTGCCCCACAACCCGAGCTCCTCGCCAGACCAGGCGANGAAGCGGATCGACCAGGGGGGGGGTGGCATCTGTGACAGGACCCGTGCCGACTCCAGGACCAGGGCGACGCCAGAGCCATTGTCATNGGCGCCAGGAGCCGGGTGCTCGTTCCATCGCCATCCGGCATCCGTCTCGCCAATGGCCGCCATGTGGCGGGCCCGGCTGCGAGAGCCGACAGCATCATAGTGGGCACAGATCACGTAGTAGCCCGCATCCGGATCCGTTCCCGGGAGCTCGGCGACCACGTTGTACATCAACGAGTCACTCGGCTCTATGCGAAAGCTATCCAGCACGACCGTTCCACCTTCGAGTGCGGCATTCAGCTGTTGCTGAATGTAGAGGGTGCTCTCGAAGGTCTCCGGCCGGCGTGCGTAGCGGGTGCGCACGTTGCCCGCNACAGCACCCAGGGCTGGATCGTGGAAACTGAGTTGTTCCACGTGGCCTCGAAGTCTGTCAGGGGACACGCTCGAGATCCATTCCATCACCGCCGGTGATGGATCTCGATCGAGAGGTCGTGCAGCGGTGGCGATGGGCAGCCGAAGATCGTAGGACTCGGGCAAGGGATAGAGGAAGTGTTCATGATCTAACGCTTTCGCAATATCGTNGTCGGGCAATCGGAAAAGAGCCCATCCCCTGGCAGACTGGAAGACCAGTTCCACGCCGGGGGCGGGCTGATGCCCATGCAGGTGATCGACGAGGTAGTAGCCTTCACCTGGCGNGGCCGAGTTGCGGAAGAGCACGTGTACATCGTCTGTCAGGGCCGCCGGGGCAGCGTCAAACACGGCGACATGACCATGGACATACCGCAACTGCAGCCCCGGGCGCTGCGCCAGGACGCCCAGTTGTTCGAGGCGCTCCCAGCGGATCCCNACCAGCTCATCCGCGACCGCTGGGGCATTGCCAGCCAGTAGCGTCGCGGTCACAATCCATAGTCCTGTGTGGCGATGTCGATGGAGGATGGCGAAGAGCGTCTTTTTCATAACATCAATATAGCCTCTGCCTGCACGCTGAGGCTGTGTGCGCTACCTTGCTGTGAATCGCCTTCTTGTGAGGGGGCGATCGACAAGGAGAGGTGAATGGTCCGGTCAGTGGTTCTGTCCACGGTCATCGTGCTCAGTATGGCCCTTGGTGCAGAGGCGGCCAGTTACACGATCGCGTCCGATGGCAACGATGAGGCCGATTGTACTGCTAACGCAGCCTGTGCCAGTATTCGACGCGCCAGTGAATTGCTGGTGCCCGGCGACACGCTCGATGTTCGATCTGCTCTCGGATCCCCATGGCTGGGTCAAGTGATGACGGATGCCAGCCAACAACTGGGACAACTGCGTGGTGGCTTGCTGCTGAGCACGGGCGAAGACCAACCCCACGGGTTCGTTCGCCTCGCCATGACCTGGTCAACGACTTTGCGACCTCAGTTTGCCGCCGCGGCGAAGNCCCTGCCGAATCTTGCCGACGTGCTCAACAAGAGCAGCGGCATCGCGGCCACCGTCGACCGCCACATGTTTATCGGTACACCCGAATTCGATCGCAGCCCCTTCGTCTTCATCACCGCCCTGCGCGCCTTCGAACTCACCGAACCCGAAGCGACATCTCTCAAACGCCACCTACTCGGCGGAGGTTTTCTNTTCGTCGACAGCGCCGAAGGCCCACGCGAGTTCAGTCAGGCGGAGGCAGCCCTTCGTCACATGCTCAAGCAGGCCCTGGGTCGGCGTGCGCAGTTGCGCCGGATTCCCGATCACCATCCGATCTACCACGGGCCGCACGAATTCAATGGGCCGCCACCCGGGTTGGATACGCGTCCCATGTACGCCCTGGACGGGCTGTTTGTGGAGGGTCGGCTCGTGGCGCTCTTCAGCGACCGGGGGTATGTGCACTCGCTGGCCCAGAGTAATGGCAATGAGGCGCAGATGCGTCTGTTCATCAACGCCGTTCACTACGCCCNGCGCCACAGCGACAAGGCGAAGACCATCACCTTGCGACGCGTGGACCTCGTCGCCCCCTGACGATTGGCCTGACCGATTGGCCTGACTGATGGAACTGGCTTGGGCTGACTCGGCGACGGGTCGTGCCGCCGGCCTATCCTCCCGTCGCCGGCTCGACCTGGCTGCCTATCGGTTCTCTGGCCAGCATCGACAGCCCTTCAGCTGACAGCCAGATCTGCAGCACCAGGGCGATGCAGCCGATGAGGAAGCTCGGAATATTGCCACTGTCAAAGAGCGAGCCGAGGGTGTGCACGAGCGCCCAGGACGTGAAGACCATGATGATGAGCGCCGGTATCAGGGATACCAGAAAGTTGCGGCCCTGCTGACGCAGCCAGTAGCTGATCACCACGAGGGCCAGACCGGCGAGCAACTGATTCACACTGCCGAACAGGGGCCATAACAGCAGGGCGCCTTTTCCGCCTGCGCCATTGTAGAAGGCGAGTGCAGCGGCGGTCAGCACGGCGACCAACGTCGCCGCATGTCGTTTCGTCAGCACTTCGATCTTCAGATCCGTCGCCAGTTCGCTGATCACGTAGCGCTGAATACGCGTGGACGTGTCCAGGGTGGTTCCCGCAAAGGAGGCAACGAAGACGCCCATGAGGACGACGGCGAACTCTTTCGGGATGCCGAGTGAGGCGATCATATTGGCGGCACCCACAACGAAGGCGCCCACCTTGGAACCGATTCCTTTGGCCGCCATCCACGATCCATAATGGGTCGCGAAGGCATCCGGACCAGTCAGCACCTGTCCGTCCGCGCTCGTATAGGCGATGGCCAGCCCGGCTCCACAGCAGATCAGCACCGTCGTGGCAAGGAAACCCTCGGTCAGCATCGAGCCATAACCGACGAAACGCGCATCCGGTTCACTCTCGACCTGTTTGGAGGACGTTCCACTCGATACAAGGCAGTGAAAGCCAGAGATAGCGCCGCAGGCGATGGTGATGAACAGGAAGGGCATCCAGGGTGGTGCGCCCTCTGGCGCCAGATTGAAGGCGGGTGCTACCATGGTCGGCGCCGCGACGAAAATACCGAGCACGACCAGGGCCATGGCGATCATCAGTTGCCATGCGTTGATAAAGTCACGCGGTTGAAGAAGAGTGGTCACACTCAGCGTAGAGGCGATATACGCGTAGATGAGAAGCAGGACCGTCCACACACCCGTGGCAGGGATTCCGGCGATCTCCGGCATGGGCATGGGGTAGGCGTCGCCGAGCATGATCGTGCCATACATGGCCGCCACAGCGAGGGCCGTGATCAGGGTCAGATTCATCTTGCCGGTCTGAATCGCTCGACCCATGACGATGGCGATAGGGATCTGTAACCATACGGGCAGGACCGCCTGCGGGTACATGTCGAAGATGATGGCGATGACCATGCCGAAGATGGCGATGACGATGAGGACCGCGAGGAAGACGATGATGAAGAACATGAGCTTCAGGCGCCGATTCATCACCTTGCCTGTGATCTCCGCCATGGTGTGACCCTTGTGACGCAGCGAGATCACGAGGGCGCCGAGGTCATGTACGGCACCCATAAATACGGAACCCAAAAAGACCCAAAGCAGAGCCGGGACCCAGCCCCAGATGATGCCGATAGCGGGTCCCACGATTGGCCCCGTGCCTGCGATCGACGTGAAGTGATGGCCGAAGATGACCTGCTTCTTCGTCGGTACATAATCGACGCCGTCGGTCAATTCCTTGGAAGGCATCAGACGTTCGGCGTCGAGGCCGAAGACCTTCTGGCTCAGATACTTGCCATACGTATAGTAGGCGACCATGTAGCCGATGAAGGCGACCACGGCGATTAGGATGGTTTCCATGCTGCAGCTTCTCCAGGGTCTGAAATTCGCGTCACACCACGCTTAACATGGGTGTGACACACACGTCGGGCAAGCGAGCTTACAAGGGTTGTTTTTTCGCGCAGATCCGTGAGGTGAACAGGATCACGAGCTAAAGACGATCGTCAGTTTTCTGGGGTGGAGCTTCAGTCGGCGGCGACCAGTTCGATCTCGAAAAGCCAGGGCCACAGCTTGCCGGTCACGAAGATTCGCTGTGTCTCTGAATCATAGGCGATGCCGTTGAGCACATTGGCTGATGCTCTCTCCCGCGAAGTGAGCAATCCGGCCAGGTCGATCCAACCGATCACACTGCCGTCGGCGGGGCTGATTCGAGCGATCAGTTCTGTCCCGAACACATTGGCCCAGATCTCACCTTCCACATACTCCAGCTCATTGAGGCGGCGGATCAGCTGTCCTTCTGCGGCCACCTCGATGCGACCGATTTCGGCGAAGGTTTCGCGATCGCGAAAGGTAATCACAGACGTGCCATCGCTCATGATCAGTCGCTGGCCGTCGTGCGTCAGCCCCCAGCCTTCCGATGTGTATTGGAATTCCTCTTCGACGGTGAAACTCTGTCGATCGTAGATGAAGCCCACTCGAGACTGCCACGTGAGCTGGTAGATCCGACCGTCCAGAAGAGTGATGCCTTCGCCGAAGAACTGTGGATCCAAGGACACCTGCCGCAACACGCGCCCCGAGTTCAGTTCGATCTCGCGAAGACTCGCCGGCGGTAGCCCGGTGTTGGTCGCCATTCGATCGCCGCCACCGGTCCCTTCCAACAGAACACCGTCGTCGAAGACCAAGCCCTGCGTGAAGGCATCGGGGTCGTGGGGGAAGACGTTGACGATCCGATAGGTGTAGCGTCGAATGCCCTGCGGCGCATCGGAGTCGGCGGGGTCGTCGGTACCGTTTACATCGGCAGGATCGGTCCCATTACAGGCGACGAAAACCGCCGCGCCACACAGGAGCCATCGGAGCGAGAATCGAAGGAAAGGGGGCATGGCCCAAGCATACTGGTTGCTCCCAGATCCGTCGAGTCCGTACCGTTCCCTCATGAAACGCCCATCCGAACACTTCGCCATCGACTGGGATCAGGTGAGCGCAGAGGTCACGGCGCTGCTTCAGGATCTCATTCGTATCGACACGACAAATCCGCCCGGAAATGAGATCCTTGCAGCTCAGCTGATCGCCGAGCGACTTGAAGCGGAGGGTCTGGAGCCAAGGATCTCCGAATCCGCCCCGGGCAGGGGCAATGTCACAACAAGACTCAAGGGCGGTGCCAACGATCCACTGCTGCTGCTGGGGCACACAGACGTGGTGGCTGTCGAACCAGAGAGTTGGACACACCCACCGTTCTCCGGCGCCCTCGTCGACGACTGTGTCTGGGGCCGTGGTGCCCTGGACATGAAAAACATGGTGGCGGCTGAACTGATCGTCCTGTTTCTACTAAAACGCCACAATGTCCGTCTGAATCGCGACGTGCTGTACGCGGCGACGGCTGACGAGGAGGCGGGCAAGGGAGATCACGGCCCGGGGTGGCTGCTGGACCATGACCCCGATCAGATCGATGCACCCGTGATACTTACCGAGGGAGGGGGCCACGATCTCACCTTCGAAGGCAAACGTTTCTACACGTGCCAGGTCGGGCAGAAGGGGATCTGTCGACTGCGCCTGACCATGCGCGGCCGTCCCGGACACGGTTCGGTGCCGCATGCCGATAATGCGGTCACTCTCCTGTGCGCTGCCCTGTCGCCGTTGGCGACAACGGACCTGCCCTTGCACCCGTCCCAGGGGCTACGATCGTTTCTCGGTGGTCTCGCCGAAGGTCAGGCGGATTCGATTTCCAAGGATCTGATGGCCGTCCTTGAGCCGGCCACGTCGGACGCCGCCCTTGAACGACTGCCGATCGATGACAAGACCCGCCTGTCGCTGCGATCCCTGCTGCGCAACAGCGTCTCCGTTACCCGTCTGGAAGCGGGAAGCAAGATCAACGTCATCCCTTCGGAGGCCACAGCGTGGATCGATGGACGATTGGCTCCGGGGCAGACCCAGGATGGTTTCCTGACCGAGCTTCGTGCTCTGATTGGGGATCGGGTCGAGATCGACGTCGACCAGTACAGCCCACCCCTGGAGGCCTCGGCCGATGCGCCCATGTTCCGTTGCATCGAACAGGTAATGAGCATCGTTGACCCAGGTGTGCCCGTCATTCCTTCTGTTTCAACAGGGGGGACAGACGCCAAACACATCGTGCCCCGGCGTCCCGACACGCAGGTCTACGGATTCATGCCGTATCGCCAGACGCCCGGCCTGGAGGAGGAGAATCTCATTCATGGCCACGATGAACGAACACCGGTGAGCGAGCTTCTCTTTGCCACCAGAGTTCTTTTCGATGTCGTCTGCCGCTACGGGGGGATCGAGGACTGACCCGCTGCCACCTGGACGCGCACGCCCCTTTTCGTAGTTTGCCCGCCCGCTGAATGACTACTGACATGGAGATCTCGATGAGCGACTGGTTCGAAAACGATACGACCTTCCTCTTTATCGGTGACAGCATCACAGACTGTGGTCGTCGCGGGGCTGAAGCCCCTCTGGGCGCCGGCTACGTGCGCGCCTTCACCGAGTTGGCCACAGGTCACCACCCCGAGTGCAACGTCACCTGGATCAATAAGGGCATCGGTGGCAACAAGGTGTCGGATCTGCGTGAGCGTTGGCAGGACGACGTGCTGTTTCATCGGCCTCATCGCCTGTCGATCAAGATCGGGATCAACGATCTGCACTCTCACCTTCGCGCCGCCCCGGAAGGTGTGTCACCCGAGCGTTTCGCCGAGCTCTTCGATGAAATCCTGAGCATGACACGCGAGGAACTAGGGCCCATTCCCATCGTCTTGCTCACGCCCTTCTACATCTCCACGGAGCGCTCTTCGTCGACAACGCTGCGTGGTCGCGTGCTTGACCTTCTGCCGTCGTATATCGAAACGGTCGTGGCCATGAGCGAGAAGTATCACACCAGACTCGTCCATCTTCACGACGTGTTTCAAGGGCATCTGAAGTACCGCGATGCCGACAACTTCTGTCCCGAGCCCGTTCATCCCAACCACACGGGACATACCATCATCGCCCAGGCGGTCTTTGACGAACTGAGCTGAGGGAACCACAGAAAAAAGAAAGAGGGGCTCTCGTCAGCGAGAGCCCCTCTCTTTTTGTGCAGCGTGGATGATGACTCGGTGTGTTATCGATAATCCCGACGAAGATCGAGCCAGTCCCGTTCCTGCGATGAAAGAGCAATGTCGAAGACGGCCGTATTGTTGTCCGCCTCGGCGGGCGTGCGTGCGCCGACGAGAGCATAGATGTCGAGCTCTGGATCCTGCAGAACCCAGGCGAGGGCGATCTGCGCCACGCTGGTGCCTTTCTCAGCAGCCAACTCGTGCACGCGATCGAGTCTTTGCCAGTTATCCTCGTGCCAGTACGAAGTCACGGAAGACCCGTCCATTTCGCCACGCAGAGATTCAGCATTGTCTCTGGTGAGTTGCCCGGAGAAGAATCCGCGGGCGATGCTCGACCAGGTGAACAGGGGCATCTTCTGCGACGCATACCACGCGCGGTCATCGGCCTTCCCCGGTCCTGAGATGCTCAGACACCCTTCCCAGGGGACTTCCTTTTCGTCGGCGAGGCTGTAGTTGGGACTGGATGCGACGAACCCGGTCAGTCCCTTCTTGTAGGCGTACTCGTTGGCCGCCTCGATCCGCGAGGTGGTCCAGTTTGACCCACCGAAGGCCCGAATCCGACCTGCGTCGAGTTGCTCGTTGAGTGCATCCACGATGATGCCAACCTCTACATCCGGGTCGTCTCGATGTAGAAGATGCAGATCGTGATAACCGGCCCGCTGACGAGCGAGAGAGTCAGCGAGGTCGGCGGCGATGTCGAAGGAGGTCACGCGCTTTCGATCGCCGGAATGATGGCAGCTTTTGCCCAGAACAAAGGCCTCCTCGCGCACGCCCCGCTCTTCCATCCAGCGTCCGAGGACGCGCTCGCACGTGCCGCCGCCATACAGAGCCGCCGTGTCGAAGGACGTAATCCCCGCCGCCCACACAGCGTCGAGCAATTCGAAACCCTTCTCCATCTCCCGCTCGTTGAGCATGATCGTCCCGTGTAACACCCGGGAGATCCGCTTGGTGCTCCACTCAGGTTGTCCGTATTCCATGTCGTCTCTCTTCCAGTCTTTCAATACAGCGGCGATATCGATCTCAAGGACGTCGATTGACGAGCGTNTGANGACTACCCATCACTCGGATACTTCAGCCCCCACGGTTCGCGAATCGAGTCCAACAGCTTCATGAGAGCCAGCGTCTCGTCGAGGGGCATGGTCTGGCTTTCGGTGCGGCATTCCCGCAGGCAATTGCCTACCTCGATCGCTTCGTAGTTGTAGCCATTCCCCTCGAGAGGGTAGTGCTCCGTCGTCTCTTCGCCGCCTCGCTTAACGGTGAGGGACTCGGACTTGAAGAAGGGCGAACCGACGAAGATGCTTCCTTCGGTGCCGAAGATTCTCACATCGATGGCCGTGCTGGTGCGTACGGCGCAGCTGAGTACGGCCAGTTCTCCGCCTCCATATCGCAGCAGAAAGGCCGATTGCTCGTCCACCCCTGTCGATCCGAGGTCGGCGGTGGATACGACTTGTTCGGGATGGGTGCCCAGGATCATGGCCGCGAAGGACAGGGAATAGATTCCCACGTCGAGCAGTGCACCGCCCCCGAGATCGAGGTTGAACAGCCTTCCCTCCGGGTTGACTCCCGCACGAAATCCGAAATCGGCCTGAACCATGCGGACATCTCCGATCGCCCCTTCCGCCAGCAACTGCCGAACACGGACAACAGCCGGGACAAACCGCGTCCACATGGCTTCCATGAGAAAACGATTCTCTGTCCGAGCCACATCGATCACGACCGCCGCCTCGGCTGCATTGACGGTGAAGGGCTTCTCGCACAGGACGGCTTTGCCACTGGTCAGGCAAAGGATGGTGTTGTCTTTGTGGAACGGATGGGGAGTCGAGACATAGATGGCATCGACCTCATCATCGGCGGCCAATGCCTCGTAGGTGGCATGTCGATGAGGTNCCTCGAACTCGTCACCGAANGCTGCAGCCGTCTCGGGTGCACGGGAGCCCACGGCGACAAGACGCGCGTTTTCGACACTCGTCAGTCCACGAGCAAACTGTTTGGCAATGTTCCCCGTGCCGAGGATGCCCCAGCGGATGGGGTCTGTCATGTATCTCTCCTGATCTTGGTTGGATCAGCTCTGCAGAGCGTAGTCGCGTCCGTTTTGAAACATCTTCAGCCACGGACTATATGGCTTGCTCAACCATTCNGCGGGCGCCCACGAGAGCTGGAGGTTGCGAAATACTCTTTCGGGATGGGGCATCATGATCGTCACTCGACCATCGTCACTGGTCACTCCCGTGATACCGTCCGGAGAGCCATTCGGATTGGCCGGATGGCGATTGGCGATCTCGCCATAGTGATCAACAAAACGCATGGCGATTCGTCCCGCCTGCTTCAGCCGATCTGCATCCTTCGAATCGGTGAACACGACACGGCCTTCGCCATGAGCGACGGGCACCGGTAGTCGCGCCCCTCTCATATCTGCCAGCAACACGGAGTTGCTTTGCCCTTCGACGGTGATCATCGACAGCCGCGACTCAAATTGCTCTGAACGATTGCGCAGAAACCGTGGCCAGTGGTCGGCACCTGGAATCAGATCGGCGAGCAATGAAAACATCTGGCATCCGTTGCAGACACCGAGGGAGAAGGTGTCGGTGCGCTCGAAAAAGGTGCTGAACATGTCGCGCAGTGCAGCGTGGTGGAGGATGGAGCGTGCCCATCCCGCACCGGCCCCCAACACGTCACCGTAGCTGAACCCACCACAACCTGCCAGGCCGGCGAAATTTGCCAGATTGGCACGTCCGTCCATCAAATCCGTCATCGTCACATCGACGGCTTCGCAACCTGCTTCAGCAAAGGCGGCTGCCATTTCCACGTGTCCATTGACGCCCTGCTCACGCAGGATCGCCACGGCAGGTCGACGGTCGACGACAGCGGGGGCCTGGCCAAACTCAAAAGCTACCACAGGCTGGCGACCGGGATCCTGGCGATCTCGAAGCGTCAGATATTCTTCCTGTGCCGACGTCGGTTCGTCGCGCCGTGCCTGCATGCGCCACGTGAGCTCTGACCAAGCGCTGTGCAGGTCGGCCAGTTCTCCCCGATACAGCGACGTACCGTCTGTATTGACGATGCGAAGTTCGTCGTCGTCGTTCACGCGGCCCATTCGACGGCACATCTCAGTCAGCCCACTGCCGGCGATGGCGGCATCGATCTGATCACGGTCGGCGGCGCGTACCTGCAAGAGGAGTCCAACCTCTTCGGCGAACAGCTCGCCCAGCACATCGCCGGCCTGGACCGTAAGCTCGACGCCCCGGCGACCGGCAAAGGCCATCTCTGCCACGGTGGCCAGAAGTCCTCCATCGGACCGATCATGGCAGGCCAGCAGCAAGTCGGCGTCGATCAACTGCTGAGTAAGGGAAAAGAGAGATCGCAGGGGAGCGGCATCCACATCGGGAATGTCACTGCCGTGACGATCGAACACCTGATCGAGGCACGAGCCCCCCAGTCGGTTGCGGCCGGCTCCCAAGTCAACCAGGAGAAGCTCCGTATCCGCGCCCGGTTTGAGATCTGGAGTCACGACGCGGCGCACGTCCTGCACCGCAGCGAAGGCCGACACAATCAAACTCATGGGGGCCGTTACCGTATGATCACGACCGTCCCCATCTTCCCAGACGGTGCGCATGGACAACGAGTCCTTGCCGACGGGAATGGCGACACCCAACTGAGGGCAGAACTCGAGCCCCACTGCCTCAACGGCACGGAATAGAGCGACATCCTCCACATCCTCTCCGCAGGCACACATCCAGTTGGCCGACAGTTTGATCCGTTCGATCTCGCCGATGGGCACGCCCGCCAGGTTGGTTACCGCTTCGGCAATCGCCAGGCGCGCACTCGCCGAGCCGTCGGTGACAGCGATCGGTGTCCGTTCACCCATGGCCATGGCCGATCCCGTGGTGGCTCGAAAGCCCGTCGTCATCACCGCGGCGTCGGCCACTGGAACCTGCCAGGGACCGACCATCTGATCGCGAGCGACCTGGCCTGTGACGGTGCGATCGGCGATGGTGATGAGGAAACTCTTGTCGGCGACGGCAGGAAATCGCAGGACACGCTCGATGGCGTCTCCCAGGTCGATGTCCGTGCGATCCACAGGTCTCGACGGCGGCTCTGGTGTTACGACATCACGCAACATCTTTGGAGGTTTTCCGAGGATGACCTCCAGGGGCAGGTCCTCCACTGGCTCGGGGCCGTCTAGCAGTTCGTCGCGCAGAGTCATTCGGCCATCATCGGTGACGGTGCCGATCACCGCATACAGACATCTTTCCCGGTCGGCCAGCTGGCGGAATCGAGACAGATCATCGGCACCCACGATCAGGACATACCGTTCCTGCGCCTCGCAGCTCCAGATCTCCATGGGACTCATGCCCGGCTCGTCGTTGTGCACCGCCCGTAGGTCGAAGATCGCGCCCGCGTCCTCCACCAACTCGGGACAGGCATTCGACAGACCTCCTGCCCCGACATCGTGGATCGAGCGAATGGGGTTGGACGAGCCCAGTTCCGCGCAGCGGCTGATCAGTTCCTGGCAACGACGCTGCATCTCCGGGTTATCGCGCTGAACGGACGCAAAATCGAGTTCAGACTGGTTGCTGCCCGTATCCATCGAGGACGCGTATCCACCGCCCAGACCGATCAACATGGCCGGACCGCCGATTTGAATCACCGCATCGCCGGAGCGCGGCGTCAGTTTTTCGACCTGCTCGGCATCGATGAGGCCCGCACCACCTGCGACCATGATGGGCTTGTGGTAGCCGCGGTGGCGTTGATCGACAATCTGTTCGAAGGTGCGAAAGACACCCAGCAGATTGGGTCGGCCGAATTCGTTGCCGAATCCNGCNCCNCCNANNGGAGCTTCCATCATGATGTCGAGGGGGGATGCCAGCCGCGACGGATGGTCGGCGATCTGCGTCTCCCACGGCAAAGGCATTTCAGGCAGCCGCAGATGAGAGACGTAGAAGGCGCACAATCCCGCCTGGGAATGCGCGCCACGGCCCGTGGCTCCCTCGTCCCGGATCTCTCCGCCGACGCCGGTGGACGCACCCGGAAAAGGGGAGATCGCCGTCGGGTGGTTGTGCGTCTCCACCTTACAGATGATGTGAGTGGACCTCGGCGAGTATCGATACCCGAAGCCGTCGCCATCCGGGCGAAACACCTGGGCTTCGTGGCCTTCGATCACACCTGAGTTGTCCGAGTAGGCGGTGATCGTGTGCTCGGGATGGACGGCGTGGGTATTGCGNATCATGGAAAACAGAGAGTGATCCTGTGGCTGGCCGTCGACGACCCAACTGGCGTTGAAGATCTTGTGACGACAGTGCTCGGAGTTAACGTTGGCAAACATGACCAACTCGACATCGGTTGGATCCCGCTGCAACTGGTGGGCGTACGCCTCGAAGAGGTAGTCGATCTCATCGTCAGCCAGGGCCAGCCCCATCTCTCGATTCGCCGAAGCGAGAGCATCTCGTCCCTGCTCAATGACTTTGATCGTCTGCAGATGTCGAGGATCAACGCGCTCAAACAGGAGGGCCGCATCATCGACGATGGCTTGTGTCATACGGTCGTGCAGCAGCGGGAGCAGCGGCGTCAGGGTCGCGGCGTCGAGCGGCGAGGCAGCTGAGAACGAATAGAGTGTGGCTCGCTCGACGCGCTCTACATCGCTCAAACCGCAGTTGCGAAGAATATCAGTCGCTTTGGTCGACCACGGAGAGGTCGTGCCCGGTCGCGGTGTGACCAGCAAACTGGCTTGCGGTTCTGCGGCGCCCATTCGAGACGGATCTTCGGCATCGAGGATCGAGGCCAAGTGCGGCGTCAGTTCACCTGCGTTNGNAGAATCCTTGAGGTGAACCCAATAGACATACTGTGCGGACAACCCGTTCACCGCCGAAACGAGTTCGCCACAACGCAGCTTCAGGGCTTCGAGACGAAAGGCCGACAGCGCCTCGGGACCAGCGAAACTCAGCAGGGACATCTGGACTCGCCCACGGGGAGGGGTGAGTGGCACGCAGGGGGAGACCACAGAACGTAGCTGTGAGGGCGCATCCCTTCAAGCGGCGGCGCGTGGTGGAGCAAATGTCCTTTACCAACCTCTGATAGCCGTGTATGTTCTATCCTCACCTGAAGTTAGGAGCATTTTCTCCCTCGATAGAATGCTCCTTCTGGCCTTTTTCTCACGGCTTCAGACACTCCACGATCGCCCTGCACGCCGCCGGTGTCGATCTTCCCACCACCCTGACGGCATATGTGCCGTCAAGACCAGCCAGGGTGGCGCCATGCGTCCCACAGATCTCTCCAGCGCCAATCGCGACTACGTCGACGCGCTCTACGAGCAATACTGTGCAGATCCGTCCTCCGTCGATCCGGAGTGGGCGGTTTTCTTTCGTGGTTTCGACTACGGCTTCCAACTCAGTGAGGAGGAGCAGGCCGCAGAGGGAGCTGCGAAACCCCAGGCACAACCCCAGACACAAACGTCGGCGACGAGTGTGGCAGAGACACCGGCCCCTGTTCTCACGCCGGCGCCGGCCCCCGCACCGTCTCAGGTCCCCCAGGAGGTGACCAGCAGCGACACGGGAGCGGCACCAGGGCCCGAACGCCGCAAGAGAGAGCGGACCGACAAGGGTGTTGTTGCCGTCGTGCGCGCCTATCGTCACCGCGGTCACTACATCGCACAACTCGATCCGCTAGGTAACAACCGAACAACTCATCCCTTGTTGGAACTGTCCGAATTCGGCCTCTCTGAGGAGGATCTCGACAAGGGTGTTGGATTCGGCACGTTTCGATACAAGGCCGATGGGTCTTTGAGTGACCTGCTGGCCAAGCTACAGCAGACCTATTGCGGCACACTGGGTCTGGACACGATGGCCACGGCGGACAAGGAGCAGGAGTCCTGGTTGGAGGAGCGGGTCGAGCCGAAGCTCGGACGGCTCACGTTCTCCACCGAAGAGCGAAAACGCCTGCTGTTTCTCCTGATTGAAACGCAGGAGTTCGAGCAGTTTCTCCACACGCGTTACATCGGTCAGAAGCGATTCTCCATCGAAGGAGGAGAGGCCCTTCTACCTCTGATGGATGCGCTGGTCGAACGCGGCAGCGGCCTCGGTGTGGAGGAGATGGTCGTGGGTATGGCCCACCGTGGCCGATTGAATGTGCTCGCCCATCTCATGCACAAACCCTATGAAGTGATCCTGTCGGAGTTTGAGGGCGCCACGCGTGGCGACGGCGCAGAGGACGAGGGAGACGTCAAGTATCATCAGGGTTACTCGTACGACTTTGTCACGAGGGGTGGCGGGCGTATGCATCTGTCCCTGAGCCCGAATCCAAGCCACCTTGAGCTGGTCAATCCCATTATCGAGGGGATCGTGCTGGCCAAACAGGACAATCTCAACGACCGCGAGCGAACACGGGTGATCCCCATTCAGGTCCATGGTGAGGCCGCATTCACCGGACAGGGAACCGTGGCGGAGACGCTGAATCTCTCGCAGTTGGAGGGCTACTGGAATGGTGGCACCATTCACATCATCATCGACAATCAGCTCGGCTACACGGCCCGGCCGGAAGAGACACGTTTCACTTCGTATCCGACCGATATCGCCCAGCAGATCCAGGCTCCCGTCTTCCACGTCAATGCCGATGATCCCGAACAGGTCATTCACGCGGCCCGGCTGGCGGTCGAGTTCAGGCAGCAGTTTCAGCGCGACGTTCTGATCGATCTGAAGTGTTATCGGCGACATGGTCACAATGAGGCCGATGATCCCACGGTGACCTCACCTCTGATGTATCAGCAGATTGAGCCCCATCCCACCGTGTCTGAGATCTATGCGAAACAGTTGCTCGAGGAAGGCGTGGTCGCCGAGCAGGAAATCGAGGAGATGCGCTCCGACGTGCGCGCAATCCTGGATCGCAGCCAGGAAAAGGCGAAACGCCTGAAAGTGAAGCCGCGGACCAACACCTTCGGCGGCGTGTGGCAGGGCATGAGTTGGGCGGGCAACGACTGGGCATCGGACACGGCCGTCCCCATGAGTAGCCTCAACAAGGTGGCCGTCGCGGTGACGACGATCCCCGATGATTTCTCGGCGCACCGCACCGTGCAACGGATCAACAAGCAGCGTCAGGAAATGATCGCCGGCACGCGACCCGTCGATTGGGGGTGCGCTGAAATGCTCGCCTTTGGAAGCCTGCTGCTCGAGCACGTGCCCGTGCGTTTGGCCGGCCAAGATGCACAGCGCGGTACGTTCGCCCATCGACATGCTGTCTGGCACGACGTAAAGACGGGAGACCGGTATTCACCTCTGGAACATGTGGGGCGGGGCCAGGGACAATTCGAGGTCCTCAATACGATGCTGTCTGAGCTCGCGGTTCTCGGCTACGAGTATGGCATCTCCTCGGCCGATCCTCGACGATTGGTGATGTGGGAGGCGCAGTTCGGTGACTTTGCCAACGGTGCGCAGTTGGTGATCGATCAATACATCTCCAGTGCCGAGGCCAAGTGGCATCGAATGTGTGGGCTGGTCATGCTCCTGCCCCACGGCTACGAGGGGATGGGCCCGGAACATTCAAGTGCTCGTCTCGAACGATTCCTGCAGTTGTGTGCCAAGGGCAACATGCAGGTCGCCTATCCCACGACACCTTCCCAGATCTTTCACGTTCTGCGCCGTCAGATCCATCGCAATTTCCGTAAACCGCTGATCGTGATGACCCCGAAGAGTCTGCTGCGCCACAAACTGTGTGTGTCGCCGATCGAAGAGTTCTCCAGCGGCACTTTCCGGAATGTCATCGATGACGCAACCGTCACTGAGCCCGAAAAGNTTCGGCGTGTCATCTTGTGCACGGGCAAGATCTACTACGATCTGTATTCATCGCGGGAAGAGCGAAAGCTGAACGAGGTCGCTCTGGTCCGGGTAGAGCAACTCTATCCGTTCCCCGAGGCAGACCTTCGCGACGCCATGGAACGTTATCCGGCGGCTGAAGAGATCCTCTGGGTGCAGGAAGAGGCGCGCAATATGGGAGCATGGTACTTCGTCCAACCTCTGCTCGACGAGATGCTTCCCGCCGACGTAGAATTGCGCTATGTGGGCCGTGACGAAGCGGCAAGTCCTGCCGTGGGTGATGCACGCCAGCATCAGAGCGAGCAAACAGAGATCGTCGATCAGGCGTTGGATATCGACAATCGAGAACTACGTCTAGAAGACGTACAGCGCAGTCGTCAGGCCGAAGGCCAGGGCGGCGGCACCGGCAGCTAACCAACAGGTCACCAAGACAACACCAACAGGCAAGAGCGATGGCCATCGATGTCGATGTTCCCGAGATGGGGGAGTCCGTCAGTGAAGTCACCGTCCTCGAATGGTTGAAGGGCGAAGGGGAATTCGTTGAGAAAGACGAACCCATCTGTGTGTTGGAGACGGACAAGGCAAATGTAGACCTGCCTTCACCTGCCTCCGGGACTCTGCAGCAGCTGAAGCAGGTCGACGATACGCTGAATGTGGGAGAACTTCTCGCGCGCATCGACGAGTCTGAAAAACCCGCAGTTGCGCCGGCTTCGCCTGATGTGGCTGAGACGCCGGCACCCGCCGTAGCCGAGGCCGCCCCGGCTGCGCAGACGCC
>PATE01000036.1 GCA_002712305.1 Gemmatimonadota bacterium
GCCAGGTCGTGAATACCGCGTTCCGCCAGATATGCGTGGGGGTCGGGGCCGGAAGGGTGGACTCTCGCCCGCCAGCCGAAGGTCGTCTGCAGGCCAAATGCGGGCTTGCCAAGCGACCCTTCGCGCACGAGTCGAGCCATGGTGACATGGACTGCACTGTAGCGGGCATTTTGACACACGGCCACTTTGACCCCTAGCTCTTCGGCCTCGTCGACGACCTGCTGAGCATAGTCGAGTTGTTTCGTGAAGGGTTTCTCCACCAGTACGTGTTTACCGGCTCGTACCGCATCGAGGCACTGGCGCGCGTGCATGTCAGGAGGTGTGATGACGACGACAGCGTCGGCTTCCACTGCCTCGAGGGCGTCTTCAAGCCGCTGGAAACAAGCCTCCGGGCCCAGGCCCGATGTCTCTTGAGCGGAGGCGAGACTGTCGGCGTTGACATCAACCAGAGCGACGGACTCGAAATCGTCACGCTCGGGGATCTGCCGGATGGGCCACGCACCACGCCCGCCAACACCGAGATGGATCGTACGAATCATCTTCACCTTCTTCGGAAGCGGCGCATCGCCGCAGATGGATGAGATCACAGGGGAGTGCATCGTGAGGATCAGCGATATAAAGCCGTTTCCCACATGGGTTGGCAACCGCAATCAGCTCATCGTGAAGGTGGAGACGGACGACGGTTTTCACGGTTGGGGTGAGTCGGGCCTGTCAGGCCGTGAGCTGGCCGTGGCCGGCGCCGTGAGTCACTACCGTGAGTTCCTTGTAGGTCGGGACCCTCGCCAGATTTCTCGACACTGGCAGGAGATGTATCGAAGCCAATACTTCGAGGGCGGACGTGTGCTGACGGCAGCGATTTCAGCCATCGATATAGCCCTGCACGATATCATGGGTCGTGTTCTTGGCGTGCCCGTGTATCAGCTTCTCGGCGGCAAACAGCGAGATCGCATCCCCTGTTTCGCCACCACTGGAGGTGCATCCTTTGATGACGCGCTCGCCAATTGCAGAAAGCTGATCGACAAGGGCTGGGAGGTCCTACGAGTCGGCGCGGCATCCCGGCGCACGTACGAGGAGCCCGACACCTACGAACCGCGCGACACGATTGGCGCCACAGCGGAGCAGTTCATCCAGCTGCGCGAAGCCCTCGGATCGGATCCGGTCCTGGGGATCGACTATCACCACAAACTGTCCGTCGCTGAGACAGCGTCCTTCTGCCAGCGAATGCCTTCGGGTACCCTCGATTTCATCGAAGAGCCGATCCGCGACGAGTGTCCTGAGGCGTATGAGAGTTTGCGTACGATGGTGGATGTGCCTTTTGCGATCGGTGAGGAGTTCGCCAGCAAGTGGCAGTTCCAGCCTTATCTCGAACGTGGCATCACGCAGTTCGCGCGTCTCGATGTGTGCAACGTCGGAGGCTTCACCGAGGCGATGAAAGTGGCGAGCCTGGCCGAGACGCACTACATCGATCTGATGCCTCACAACCCCCTCGGGCCGATCTGCACAGCCGCTTCAGTGCACTTTTCCGCGGCGGTACCCAACTTCTCCTGGCTCGAACATCGCGTCTCTCCGGGTGAAGACATCATGTCACAGGATCAGGAGCTGTTCCCCACGCAGGTGGAACAGGAAGGGGCCATGCTCGTGGTTCCCGAGGCGCCCGGGCTCGGTGTAGAGTTCAACGAAGAGTTGGCCCAGCAGCAGGAATTCAAGTACTGGGAAGCGCCCCATCTGCAGCGCCCCGATGGATCGTACACCAACTG
Source organism: Gemmatimonadota bacterium (assembly GCA_002712305.1). Lineage (GTDB taxonomy): Bacteria > Latescibacterota > UBA2968 > UBA8231 > UBA8231 > UBA12574. Next base: position 1,758 of record PATE01000036.1, read on the forward strand.
GTAATGGGAGCTATTCGATGAGTCTGCGAACGGTCCCCCTCAACACGCCGGCCGCCTGGCATGGGAGGGATCTACGTTCCAGGCAGGCGTGGACGGTCCAGCTCGAGGCTGAACAGGTGACTCAGTTGCAGCAGGAAACCGACGCGCTGCTGGCACGTGGTGAGACCTGGCAGACGGTGACGCGGCAGCACCTCACCCTGCCTTCATGGGACGGTCTCGTGCAGGATCTTCAGCACGAACTGGAAGGTGGGAGGGGATTCGCATTGATCAGTGACCTGCCCGTCGACGAGTTGTCCCTCGAGCAGGCGCGCCTGATGCTCTGGGGCATCGGACTTCGTGTAGGATATCCCGAACCCCAGGATGCGGCGGGGAATCTTCTGCACGATGTGCGAGACACGGGGAAGGATCTGAAAGGCGACAACATTCGGGCTTATCAAACGAATCTTCCCATCAACTACCACAACGACGGGGCCGATGCTTTTATGCTCTTGTGTTACCGGTCGGCGAGCTCCGGTGGCGCGTCGAAGTTGGTCAGTGCTGTGGCGGTCTTCAATGAAATCCTACGGCGCCGGCCGGATCTGGCCGGCGTCCTGCAGGAGCCCTTCGACTTCGATGCGCGTGGCCAGCAGCGACCCGGCGCACCTGCCTACCAGCGTGTGCCGATCTACAACGCGCACGAGGGGCTGATAAATGTGCTCTACAAGCGGGAATACATCGATCTGGGACAGCGCTTCGATGACGTGCCGGCGTTAAAAGCTGAACAGGTGGAGGCGCTGGATCTGATGGATGAAGTCTGCGACGAGCTGGCTCTGTCCTTTCACCTGGCGCCCGGAGAGATCGTCGTGGCCAACAACTACGATGTCCTCCACGCCCGGGCCGCGTTTCAGGATCAAGCAACCGAACCGGTTGCGAACCGACACATGCTCCGGCTATGGCTTTCGCTGCCCAACGGACGGGCCCTGCCGCCAGTATTCGAGCGGACGAGAGAGTTCCACTACAGTTACGCACGCCGAGCAAGCGGTTCCGCCAGCGACTGACCTTCGAAAGCTCATGGACATCCACCACATCGTTTTCCTGATCCATCCCTGCTGCTACGAGCCGATCGATGCCGACACGATTCGCAGGGAGGGGTACCAGCTTTACCTGGACCGCGAGGAGCAGGTGAAAGCGCGTTGGCTTGCCGAAGTCGCCGAACGAGACGCCGATACCCTCTACGTCCAACTCGGTGGGCCACGATACCTGGCCGAGGCAGCAGCGGCTGCCCTTGGTGAAGACCGTGCGCTGTTCCTGACGTTCCCCTTTCCGGAGAGTGCAGATCTCCATGTCTATTACGGGGGATTGGTCGCCGAAATTCGGACTCATCTTAAATCACATGACCTCGAGATCGACGTCGAAGAGGTGACGTCCGAACTGTGGGGTGAGTCCTTCGAGGGGTGTGTCCCCGGTTATGGGGGTGCCTTCGCTCAGTATCTGGGCCTGAAGATCGCACCAACGATGCGCTACGAGATGACGGTCTATGACAGCCGCTTCCTGTTCCAGAGCCGCAACCTGGAAGTGCTCTCGATTCCCAACAGCGACGTGGAAGCATGGCTCTTCGAGTGCTACGACGGAACCAGTGCTGCGACGTTCCAGCCGCGCCACACGGCTCAGTGGTTGGACGAGCGCCTCGTCTGTCTCCGTTTGCACGATCGGAAGCACCAACTCACCGACAAACTGGGTCACACCGTCTGGCCACCGGAGCCCTGGTCGAAAGGAAAGCCGGAGCTGGAACACGACGTGACGGTGGCCATGAAGGAGTGGGTCAGCCGCTGGGTCCGAGGAATCGGTACAGATCTGGGCAGTTTCCGCGACGTCATCGCCACGGCCCGCGTCGAATGAACATCACCTGAGTTTTCACTGAAGCGAGATGGCACGATGAAGATCACCGACCTGAAGTGCGCCGTCATCGGCTCCAATCCCGTCGTGCGCATCACCACCGATGCGGGCATCGATGGATACGGACAGGCCGAGAACAGCAAGCGATACCTCAAACCCCACATCATGTTCTATCGCGATCGCATCATCGGGCAGGACCCACGTGACGTGGAGCGGGTGATGCTGGGCATCCGCCGACTCGGCAGTTTCAAACCCTGGGGTGCAGCAGTCAGCGCCATCGAAATCGCCTTGTGGGATATCGCCGGAAAGGCGGCGGGCGTCCCGGTGTATCGATTGTTAGGCGGCAAGGTGCGGGATCGGGTGCGCGTCTACAATGGGGGCGTCCGTTTTCCCATGGAGGGCGACTCGCCGGCCGCCTACGCCGAAAACATGGCGCAGATGAAGGAATCACCTGAAGGCTTCTCCATCATCAAGCAGGGCGTCGCCTTTCACAGCGGCATGCCGAGGGATGTGGACGGCTTCTACTATGGGGACCCCTCGGACGGTCACCTGCATCTGAATCGCGGCGCCCTGACAGAGAAGGGGATGAACTACCTCGTCGAACGCATCAGGGCCATGAAAGAGGTCTGCGGAGAAGAGGTCGGTCTCGCCCTCGATTGTGGTCCGGGGATGATGGTTCAGGATGCCAAGAGACTCGCGCAGGCGGTGGAGCCGTTGAATGTGGCATGGCTCGAGGACATGATCACCGGCGACTACATCCCCTACGTGCAGGCTGATCTCTATCGCGAGGTCACCCAGAGTACGACGACGCCCGTTCATACGGGTGAGCAGATCTATCTGCGGCAGAATTTCACCGATCTGATCGAGAAGCGAGCCGTCGACATCGTCGGTCCGGACCCCTGCGATATCGGGGGTATCGCTGAATTGAAGTGGGTTGCCGAGTATGCTGATCTGCACGGCATTCTCATGGCCCCCCACGGTGTCATCGACGGCATCTTCGGGCTGGCGGCCCTCGTCAACGTCTGCGCCACCATGCCGGCCAACTTTCTGGCCTTCGAGTACACGACTGCCAGACCCGAGTGGTGGTACGACATCGTCGATGGGTTGCCCGATCCCATTGTAACCGACAGTCACATCGACGTATGGGACCGACCCGGCCTGGGCGTGGAGTTCCGGGTGGAGGCAGCGAAGAAGTACCTGAATGAGGACGAGAAGGACTTCTTCGACTAATTCGGCGTGTTATCCTTCGCCGTCGAGTCGCTGGACAAGCTTCAAGCCTTCCCGGATCCACTCTGCGTATTCGGGATGCTCGCAGCCGGTCCCGTAGAGTTCTGCGCCACCTCCTTCTCCGAGGGTTCGACGAGCGGGGTCACCCGTGCTCTTGTTCAGGTCCAGCCGCGCCACAACCAGCCGTTCTTCGAAACTGGTGGCTTCATCCAGTACGTCGCCCCACAGGTCGACGATCATCGAGTTGCCATGGGACGAGTTGCTCCGATGCATATCCTCGGCGTCAGCCGGCGCATTGGCCATGACGGCCCAGGCAAGATTCTCCGTGGCGCGTGAAATCTGCATCGAGCGATACCCAAGCAGTTTGAATTCGGCTGTCAGGCCTGACTCGTTGTTGGCGATGAAGACGATCCGCGCGCCGGCGGCCACGCCCAATCGTGTCAGTTCGGGATACCGCAAGTCGTGGCAGATGATGGCCGTCGCCTCGACACCACACACGTTGAAGATGGCCGGACCTGACCCCGCGCCATACCAGGGCTCTCCAGCTCGCCAGGTCTTTGCGTATCGACCTAGACGACGCCCATCGTTATCGATGATGAGCAGGTCATTGTAGATCTGACCCTCGCGTTGGCCCGTGGTCCCTACGAGCACGGCGATGGCCAGTTCGCCTGCCCACTGCTGAATCGACGATTCCGCTGCTTCTACGGCGGCAAAGTCGAGCTGCTCGGCGCGCTCGGCATCGGGATATCCGGTGAGACATCCCTCGTGAAACAGCAACACCTGAACGCCGCGATCGGCCGCTTCGCGAATTCGAGTTTCGATCTTGGTCAGATTCTGTGCGAGATCTGCATTCGTGCCGATCTGGGCAGCGGCGACAAGAAGAGATTCGGAATCAGTCACTCGTACCTCGGCGCATCGAAGCGGGTTTGTGCGGATCGATGATCCGTATCGGTTAGCGGGCCATACAGGTCAGGGCGCCGATTCTCGAGATGATTTCCCTCGTGAACCTGAGCCAGATCGATCGTGTGCACGAGCACGTCGGGCTCGTTCGATTCGAGTTTCGCCTCCACCTTTCCCTTTGGATTCGTGATCAAGCTGACGTTGGGATGGGTAAAGCAGACAAACATCTGGTTTTCGTAGGATCGCGTGCGCATCCACCACTCATTCTCATCTCCCCACATGCCATAGGTCGGCATCAGGCAGATCTCGGCGCCCCGTAACCGAAGGGTGCGGATCGACTCGGGCCAACGCCGATCGGCGCAGATGACCATACCGACTCTGCCGACGTCCAGATCGAAGGCGTCCAGATGATCGCCGCGATGGAATCGGTGGTCGTGGCTCAATAGGTGGGTCTTGTGGTATTTACCTGCCATGTTTCCTGATCGGTCGATCAGGAGCGCGCAGTTGTAGAAGCCACCGTCGAGTTTCTCGGTGAATCCAAACACGATGGCTGTGTCGTGTTCCTTGGCCAACGTGCGCAGGTCGTGGATCCGATCATCGTCAACGCTGAGGGTGACCTGTGCAAAACGCTCCACGGTCCAATCCTGCTCGGTGACGGCGTATCCGTCGAAGTAACACTCCGGCGTGATGAAGATGTCCACATCACCCCCATGCCGATCGAACTGCTCGCAGAACACAGACCAGTTTCGTTCGCTGTCCCATTTGGCGGGCACATCTTTCAACATCCCTATCGTGACAGGGCGTTCCATGGCAGCGATCCGGTTCGTGGAGAGTCAGCTCAAGGCAGGGTGCGACTGGTGTCTAACCTGGATACCAGATCTTGCGAGGGTCATCGGCTTTGCGTTCATAGTCCCAGGCATTGTCGATCAGATCGTCGAGGTCGACCTCCGGTCGCCAGTCGAGGAGGAACTTCGCTTTGCTGTTGTCGAGCCAGGTTCGGTGGAACGCGGTCGGGACATCAACACTCGGTAAACCGCGGGTTTCGTAGAGGTAGTCTGCCATAATGCGATAGTCGACCGGTTCATCCATACAGATGTTGAACAACTGCTGCCGTGCGGCCGGATGATCGAGGGCCGACATCACGGCCGACGTGAGATCGTCGACATGCACGAAGTTGCGCAGCATCGATTCGCCGTCGGCGTCGAGCATGACCGGCACGGTGCCCTCGGCGACATACGCGCCGGCTTTCTGGGCGCCCACCAGATCCCGCCAGCGGGGTTCCCCGAAGACATCCTCACCAAAGGAGAGGGTGTATTTGAAGTCGTCCTTCTCCATGATCCAGGGGGCACGCAGACAGCAGCCATTGAAGTCATACTGCACGTAATACTGCTTCAGCATGACCTCTTCGAGCACCTTCGACAGGGCATAACATCCTTCGTAGGCGCTGTGCTCCTGTGTTTCCACCACAGGGACCGGATGGGGATAGACGAAGTGGCCTATGCCCGCATCACCGCCGATGAGGATCAGTTGCTCGAAGGTCGGTGAGAGCCGGCATTCTTCGAGGAGCCAGAACATGCCCTTGATGGCCACGTCCATCACATCGTCGGGGGTTTCCTTGCACGTGGCCATGTGCAACACATGAGTGACGCCTTCCACGGCACGGGCAACGACGGATCGATCCGAAATCGACCCGCGGACGATCTGAATTCGTTCGTCATCGTCGATCACCCGATTGTGGCACAAAGCACGCACCTTGGCGTTTCTCCACGCCGTATCTGCCAGAAACCGCTGCAGGAAGGCCTGACCCACCTTGCCGGTGGCCCCCGTGACCAGGACAACTCGCTCAGCCATCGACACCGACTCCCTTCATCTGCAGTGCGATCGATCCCTGATTGTGCTCCTTGAAGGATTCGTCGAGGGGGCGACGTTCGAAGAACTGATCCGAGTCGTAGAGAAAGTCGTAATCACCCTCCCTTCCCAGACCCGCTTCGAGGGCGGTGGTGTTGATCTCGGCGATCCGGGGGTAAGCAGGCCACAACACGCCATGTTGACAATAAGACACGTCGATAAAATACCTGGCGTGGTCCTCGCCTCCGGGTTTCGGGCGTCGAGCGTGCCATAGCGCCGAATGCACGATGATGGCAGAGCCTGGCGGGAGATCGTCGACGACGAGCGATCCAGGAAGGTCGTGGGTGCCGAACAGGCCAATCCCTCCATTGGGGACGACGAGATTCTGTGATCGCGGCAGAACCAGCAGGTCACCGACGGTGCCATTGAGTCCATTCAAGTAGTAGAAGACATGGACCATGATGTGAGAGCGGTTCGTCTGTGGGAACTGCTCGTAGTCCTGGTGCCAGTTGACACCACCATTGCCGGCCTCGTGACGGGCCGAGTGGATGTGGTGCATGGCGAAGCGCGGCCCTATCAAGGCCTTGAGTCGTTCGATGATCGGTGGGTGTGACGTGAGTAATCCCATCTGCTCATAAGACACGATCATGCGGTGGTCTTTCGCCTGGCGATGGAGCACGAGCTCATCCAGTTCGTCGATCAGGCGAGTATTGAAGTCACTGTCGATGAGAGAGGGCAGAACCAGATACCCTTCCCTGTGGAAGAATTCCTGATCAGCTTCACTGACCAGATCGGGTGCGGAAGATGGTGTCACGGCAGCTTTGTCTCTCCGAAAAAGGGGCCTACTCTTAGAATCCCCGTGATCGAGCATCTGGGCCATGATCGGCGGTTGCACGGTGCGGGTCGCCACGTGCGGGCTACAATAAGTGAAACCGCCTGCCTCGGTGCCATTCGGGCTGCGCTAGACTGCGTCGCCGTGCATTGAAGAGTCGAACCAGGAGAGCAGCGTGGCAGGCCTACCGAGCCGTGTTCGCGTGACAGGAGTGTTGATCATGGCAGCGATCATTACAGGTTCGCCCACGGCCGCATCGGCCAAAGACGGTCCGACCTACTACACGCCCGAACGCATCGCCACGGCGCGCGAGAATCTCGAGCATTACGACTGGGCCCGAGCGGCCTTCGAACGTGTCAAAACCGGAGATGGTTTCCGCTACTACATCGGGCCCGAGTTTGGCCCTGCCGAGATCTACGCCGAACAGAGCGACGAATTCATGTGGTTGCTGCAGCCGACCACGAAGATCGCACGCTCCATGGAGCACGAAGCGCGCGCCATCTGTCCAGTGCACGGCACCGATGTACGCGATATCAGCCCCTGGTGTCCGTATCGGATCGATCCGATCAATCACCCGTACAAGATTCAGTGCATGCTCGGCGGCGAATGGTATCCGAGCAACGACTACGCCGCCGGTGACATGACCTCCGGTGACTACCCGGATGACGGCAGTGGCTGCGTCATCGATGGTCGTCGCTACTACTTCCTGCGCGAATACGCCCACATGGCGTATGGATCGGCCGTCATTCCCGGGCTTCGGTCGTTGTCCCAGGCCTACGTCATCACGGGCGACGCACGCTACGGTCGCAAGGGCACGATCCTGCTGGCCCGCCTGGCGAGCGAGTATCCGAACCACGACGACCGCACGGACCGGCTCTTCTACGCCCCCTTTCCTGATGGGCGGGATCCACACTACCGGTGGAAGACGGGCGGCATGATCACCGACCTGATCTGGGAGACGTTCTGTCTGGAGGGGGCCGTCTACGCCTACGATGGGTTGTTCAGTTATATGGATCAGGACCCAGAGATGCTGGCCTTTCTGAAGTCAAAAGGACTGTCAATCGACACGGCCTCGGACCTGCGACAGTACATCGAGCATTATCTGGTACGCGCTGGCATGGTGGGTCTGCTGAATGGGGCGATCAAAGGCAACGAAGGGCACCACCAGGCTGCGGCGCTCGCTTGCGCGCTGGTCCTGGATGACTACGCCACGGACTCGTCGCCGAACTCGGTGGATATGGTGGACTACACCTTTCATGGGCAGGGGCACGCAGTTCATCTACTGGTGAATGGACTGACGAGGGATGGTGGTGGGCACGAGAGCCCGAGCTACAATCGCATCAAGCTCGATCTGATACGCGTGGATCAGGCGATGGAATCGATTCGGGAACGGCGGCCGGAGCTGTTCCCCGTGGATCGATATCCGGATCTGTTCGGCGAGCCCAAGGCGAAGATGATCTTCGACTGGTTCGTGGACATCACCATGCTCGACTACTACCTGCCGTCCATCGGTGATACGGGAGGTGTTCCGGAGCTTCGACGCGTCGATCCCCAGTGGCACTCCATGCTGACCACCCAGAATCTCTTCGCCTTCAAGCGCTACGACGATCCGCGACTCGCCCGTGCGGCGACAGGGATGGACGGCAAGCCCTTCGAAGGGGAACTGTTTGAACACTATCCTGCCGATGAGATCGCCGCCGCGCTGCAACAACCCGAATCGCATATCGATCGCGATTCCCGTGTTCTGGATGGGTATGGCATCGGCATTCTCTCCTCGGGCGAAGGCGAGCAGAGACGGGCGCTCATGCTCAACTACAGTTCTCTCCTCGGGCATCGACAGTGTGACCACTTGTCGTTGGGATTCGTCGCCCGGGGCGTCGACTGGATGCCGGATCTGGGATATCCCGTGTCCTGGGACTACCGCTGGCAGTGGGATTCCAACTCGATGGCGCACAACACGGTCACCGTCGATGAAACGCAACCACGGCAGGACTTCGGTGGCATGGGGCGGCTATTCGCCAGCGCCGGCGGTGTGCATGTGGTCAGCGCGAGTCACGATCCGTATCCCGTCGATCGGGTCGAGCCGGCACGAGAGCATGCAAAGCCGACGCAGCTCTTCGAACGCCACGTGGTGCTGGTGGATGTCGACGATCACCGATTCTACGCGGTGGATCTGTTCGCCGTCGATGGGGGAGAGCAGCATGATCAGAGCTGGCACGGGCCACTAGTACCCGTTGCAGCCCCCGACCTGAACTGGCGAGTGCAGGATGGGGGCACACTTGCCGGACCAGACGTGGAGCAGTTCGACACGTGGACCGATCAGTGGGGGCGTGAGCGCGATGATTTTCCGTCGTATCTAACTAACATTCAGCGGGCGACGCTGGATAGACCGGCAGCCTGGACCTGGTCGTCCGATTTCGAAGAAGGGGACGGACTCCGACTCCACGTGGTGCCGGTGGACGGTCCCGTGGAGGTCATCGGCGGAAGCGGCCGTTCGCCGGCTCGACCCGATGACTGGGGATTGGACTATGTGCTGGTGCGCAGGCAGGTGGAGGACGGCGCGCCATCGGTCTTCGTGAGTGTCCTGGATGCATATCAGGGTGACCCTGTCGTGAAGGGTGTGCAGGTCGTGGAGCGATCGCCACTGATCCTCGAAGTCGAGCGTGAGGGTGCGACGGATCGAATTCACCTTCAGGTTCCGACCACACCGAGCACGACCACCGCGCATCGGTCGATCGGTGTACGTGTGCACACACAGAGTGCCGATCGTGCAAGTGATGCGCAGACGACGCGCGACGTACGGGTGGGGGCGTGGGCGTCGGAAGAGACGGGGTATCTGACGGCCTCGATTCAGGCCGTCGACTACGAGGCCCATCGTGTTGGCATTGCCGCCGGAAAACAGATGAGGGAGGCGCTGCAGATTGGCCGGACGCTGCGGCTGTACAACGACGGCCGCGCAGCGCTCTACGAGGTGACCCACGTGACAGAAGAAGAGGGCCTGCTCTGGATCGATCTCGGCGGGACCGCGTTACTGGGGAGAGGACCGGTGGGTGGTGTTGAAGACGGCCGAGTGAGCTTGAACGCCTATCTGACCTTCGCGCAGCGACGACCCGTACGTGATGATCAACTGCTGCCGGGTCCAGACTACTATGCCGGTAGCTGGCTCAGCGACGGAGAGCGTGCCTTTCAGGTGGCAGGCGCCTGGCAGGGCGGAGACGCCGACGACGAGCGCAATTTCGTGAAGTTCACTGAAGATGTCCCGGCGGTGGATCTACAGCATGTGTTTGCCGATCGAACGGTGTCCATCTGGCAATACGGCGTGGGAGATCGGCTGGAGATCGCCCGTGTCGAGGCGATGCTCAGCGGAGCGTCCACGGAATGACCTGACATGAGGATCTGATATGACTGACCTCGACATGATCGATCCGAAGACCCATCGCCAGCTCTTGATCGACGACGGCGCCATCGAGATTAGGGAAGGCGTGTCTCGTGTGCTCGAGAAGCCGACAAAGTGTGGTCCCATGATTCGCGGAGGGGTGCAGAGTCGGGCGACGCCTCTGTGGAATCCGGAGAAGTCGCTGTGGGAGTGGTGGTACATGGGTTCGCACACGAACTACGCCACGTCGCCAGACGGCGAAAACTGGGAGTTGCCGTCGCTGGGTCTCTACGAGTTCGAAGGCTCACGAGACAACAATATCGCCTGCGATCCGGATCAGCCGCGCATGTATCACATCGTGCGCGATGAGGCCGAGCCGGACCAGAGCCGTCGTTACAAGGCTCTGTTCGGTCACAACGGCCGGCAGTTGGGTGTGTCCCCTGATGGTTTCGACTGGACCTTGCTGGAAGAAACCATCCCCAGTCAGGACGAGTCGCAGTTCACCTACGATCCGCAGACCGGCCAGTATCTGGCCTTCGTGAAACTTGCCACCGAGTGGGGCAGGTCGGTGTGGCTGTCGAAGAGTGATGACTTCCGTTCTTTCAGCGAGCCGGAGCTGATCTTCCACGCCGATGAGGTGGACTGGGAGAACTGCCGGAAACGCGTGCGCGAAATCGTGGACAATCCCGCCTATCTGACGCCCTTTCTCGTCGACGACGAAGACTACAAGGCTCAGATCTACAACATGGCCGTCCTGCCCTACGAAGGCCTCTACGTAGGATTCCCGACGGTGTTCAATCCGATCGGGGCGATCCCACCTCCGGCGACGAACTACACCCGTATCAATCAGATCGAGATGTCCGTTTCGCGTGATCTGCACCAGTGGGAGCGTGTGGCCGATCGAGACGTGTTCATCGGCGTCGAACCGTGGAGGGGAGACAACTACGGCACGAGCCAACTACTGCCGGCGGGGCATCCTGTCGTGCGAGACGATGGCGAGATCTGGTGTTACTACAACGCGCTGCGGCTGCCGGGAAGCCGCGAACAATATCGCGAGTTCAATCGCAACAAGGAACCGTTCAGACTCAACGTGCAGGGCGAGGCCTTTGACGATGGGGGAGCCCTGTCGCTGGCCAAACTGCCGGCGGATCGGTTTGCGGCGCTTGCGGCAGATGAGGCCGGGCAGATTCTGTCGAAATCTTTCGACCTGAAGGGCGAAGATGTCTACATCAACGCCGATGCCACGTGGGGGAAGATCTTCGTAGAGATCGTCGATGCTCAGACGCGGCGTCCCCACGATGGTTTCTGGGTACCGGGTGAGACGCCCGAACCCTTCGTGGGCAACGAGACCAGAGCAAAGGTGCGGTGGAAACCTAAACACGATCTTGTGTTCGACAGACCCGTGCGCCTGCGCTTCTATCTGCACCAGGCACGACTGTTTTCCTTCTGGATCGAGTAAGAGAAATCACGACAACGCATAGAGGCTAAAAACCATGTCCAGTACGATCACTTCTGTCACCGTCACCGAATTCGAATTCACCGTCGACAACATCGGCCTGGAACAGGCCGCCGCCGGTGTGGGGAACATGGCCTACGTGAAGGGGGGGAAGTTTCCCGCGCGACGGTTTGCTGTCCGAATCTCTACGAGCGATGGTGCCACTGGAGAGTATGTGGCCCACTGGGTCGGTACCCCGGCCTCGTTCGCCCAGGTCTGCATGCTGTCGCCCTTGCTGGTTGGACGCGATGCGGATCAGCGCGAGAAGACCTACGACGATCTCAAGCGTGAACTGCGCGCCTACGACCACATGGGTCACGGCGTGCTGGACAATGCCCTGTGGGATCTGGCAGGAAAGAAGCAGGGCGTTTCGGTGGCCACCCTCCTGGGAGGGTTCAAGGACCGCCTGCCCACCTACGCCAGTACCTATCACGGACAGGAATCACCGGGCGGTCTCGATACGCCGGAGGCCTTTGCCGACTATGCACAGCAGTGCAAGGAACAGGGGTTCCACGGCTTCAAGATTCACGGTTGGAACAACGGCGACGTGGCCCGTGAGGTGCGCAATGTGCTGGGCGTGCGCGAGCGAGTCGGTGACGACTGGCGCCTGATGGTCGATCCCGCCTGCCAGCTGCGTACCTGGATGGATGCGCTTGCCGTGGGCGAGGCGTGCGACGAGGCAGGTTACTTCTGGTACGAGGACCCCTATCGCGACACCGGTGTGTCGGCCTATGGGCACCAGCGTCTGCGGGAGAAGATCAAGACACCGCTGCTGGTGAGTGAACACGTGCGGGGGCTGGAGCAGAAAGCCTCCTTTCTGCTCGGCGGCGGTTGTGACATGATTCACGCCGACCCCGAATACGACATGGGCATCACGGGCGTGATGAAGATCGCCCACTTCTGCGAGGGCCTGGGGCTCGATTTGCAGCTCCACGCGTGTGGGCCAGCACATCGGGCATGCAATTCGGCCATTCGCAATACCCACATGTATGAGATGGCCCTCATGTGTCCGGGCATGCCCAATATCGTTCCGCCTGTGTACACGTGTGGCTACTCCGATCAGCCGGAGGATCTCGGCAGCGACGGCTGCGTCCCCGTGCCAGATGGCCCCGGACTCGGCGTCACGTATGACTGGGATTTCATCGAGGCCCACAAGACGCAGCACGTCGTCTTCGACTAGACATGCGCTTTTGTAGACCTGCGCCTTTGCGGATTCGTTCTGTCACAGTAAGACTGCAAGATTCGGTGGTCTAGCCGGCTGCTGCTTCTACTCGATAGACGTCGAAATCCACGTTCTGAATCCGGAACTCCCGGAAGCACACGAGTGCCAGAAAGCTGTAAATACAGACACGTCGTCGTCGGGGAGAGACTCTGCATTTCCAGCGCGTGAAGACCGATCTCGAGGCTCACAAAGATTGTCGCTGCCATCCCTACCCATACCAGGGATTTCACACCGAGCTCGATCTGCCGGTCTCGGTCCTCATGGGTCTGATAGGGATCCTTGCGCTGCCCATGCATGAGTCGAGCGATCAGGGCGCCGAAGAAGACGTGGATCACGCTGATACCGACGATGTTCAGATATCCGCCAAACCATGGGAATTCGAACTGATCGATGTACACGATGAACAGTACAAAAGCGACATAGACGAGGTCGGCCGCCCTAAAAGAGCTGGTGAGACATAGTCCATCAACCGGCGTCGGCGTAGTTCGGCCGTTCGCGTGGAACGGGGGTCTGTCGCCCTCTTCGCGTTGAACTAGGTGAATCCCTCGCTGGTGGCGAGGATGAGGGGCAGAAACTGAAAGAGGAAGTAGAACGCGAGAACGCTTCCCGTATCCCATCCGAGTAATTCCTCGCCTCGTGATAGGATGGCCATTGCGATCAGTCCGAGCCCCATCATCAGCGCGACGTGATTCAGGATTCTGTAGGTGCGCTGGACCTTCTCTATCGCCTCAACAGAAGCCGGATACAGCCGAGGATGGGTCGCCGGCGGATAGGGTCTCGACGATGAACTTCATCCTTCCAAGGACAATGCGGGGAAATACGAAGGAGATGAGGATAATCTGGCTCAGGAAAACGATATAGAATGTCAGTTCCTGCATAGTGATCTCTCAACTTTCCCGACGATTCATTACATCGCCGAAGGCAATTCGAATCTCCGAATCCGTCACACCCGAGCCTCGGAGTTCTTCCACGGTTGCACTCAGTTTCGACACGACCAGCGTGCACAGGTCTACGGCGCTGTTGGTCTTTGCATCCGGGTGGACGAACGTTCCTCGATAACCCTTGGTTTGTATCACCGCATCGCGCTCCAGCAGGCGATAGGCCTTGGCCACCGTCTTGTTATTCAGTTGAAGGTCATTCGCCAGTTGTCGAATCGACGGAAGGGCGTCTCCTGGACTGAGTTTGTCAGTCAGAACCGCCCCCTTGATCTGCTCGATCAGCTGGGCAAACTGCGGTACTGCATCGTCGATATCGATGATGATTTCTATCACGGTCTTCTCTCGCTTGTGCCATTAGTACCCGTTGTACCCTGCGTATGAATGGCACATCGCGCTATACTAAAAGCAACCCCCATGCCCTTTTCTGGTGAAAACATGACTTCAACGGTGTATCGCGCTGATCGCATCTTCGACGGAGAGCGCGTGCTCACAGAGCACGCGGTTCTCGTGGATGACAAGAGGATCGTCGATGTCGTCCCCCTCTCCGACGTAGCGTCAGACCTTCCCGTGGAGGAACACGCCGGCTGCACACTGCTTCCCGGTCTGATCGACACGCACATGCACTTCATGGGTTGGCAGGGGGCCGTCTTCCTCGCCTACGGCGTGACCACCATTCGAGACACGGGCAATGATCTGTCTTGGATTCTGCAGTGCCGCGAGGAGTGGCGGCAGCGCGATTGGCCACGCATCATCAGTCTTGGACCGCTGCTCGATGGCACGCCGCCCAATCATGACCAGGTCGCTCGTGCCGTGTCCGACACCGATTCGGCCGTCGCCGCTGTGACAGAGACGGCCGCCGCCGGTGTGGACGGGATCAAACTCTACGCCAGCATCGCCGCCGAGTGGATCGAGCCGATGGTCGAGGCCAGCCACGCGGCAGGCCTCAAGGCCTCGATGCACTGTCTACCCCACGGCGTGCTCGTCGCCGCACGCGCCGGAATCGACGAGTTCTACCATCTCGATGGAATCCTCGCTGACGTCTGGCCCGATCGCCCACCTGGTTGGCTGAACGTGTGGGGTGATCCGGGTTTTGATCAGACCTGGGACCGCCAGCAGGAGGTGGCAGATACGCTCGCCACCACCGAGATCGTCTCCACGCCGACGCTGGCCTACTGGGACAGTCAGTGGCGCATTCGAGTGGAGGGACCCTATCCGCAAGAGCGCCGCTACATGCCGGACGATCTGTTCGAATGGTCTTCTGCGACACCGGATGCAGAATTGGGAGCCATGTGGCGTCGTGCCTGGGAGGCGGCGCTTGCCTTTCAGGGTTTGCTGAATGAACGCGGTGTGCCCACGCTGGCGGGCAGTGATACACCGTGTGGTGGCATCCTGCCCGGACAGAGTCTCTGGCGGGAACTGCAACTTCTGGTCGCCACCGGGTTGAGTTCGAGACAGGCGCTGACCTGCGCGACCTCCGCCGCCGCCGACTTCCTCGACCGCCCCGAACTGGGGCGCCTGCGAGAAGGGGCACATGCAGACCTCGTCATCGTCGGCGGAGATCCGACCGAGGCGATCCCCGACCAGCCCGACGTGAGAGTCGTCGTACGCGACGGGGTGCGCTACAACCCAGACGAACTCCTGCGACCGGCGGACACCCTCGATTCAACATGGCGAGACGAGCCATGGGGGCGTCAGTTTGCTCAGCATGGAGAAAAGCGCCGAGCACAGGGTGACTGACGAAGGACACACGACGGAGAGGCCACATGCCAGGAAGCGACATGCCAGGAAATGACAAGACAGACGAGTACCAACCGATCGCATGCTCCTTCCACGATCGATTGGAGGCGGCAGCAGTGACCCGCACCGAGTGCGAACTCGTCTACCGAGGGTCCGACGGTGCACAGGCGACAGAGGTCCTGCGTATTGCCGATGTCTTCTCACGCGACGGTGCGGAGTACATCACCAACGACGCGGGAGAGCAGATCCGGCTGGACCGGATCATCTCCCTCGACGGAGTCGCCCTTCCCCCTGACTAGGTGGTCGATCTGTGACCGCACTGTTCGACTGCAGAAATGTGACCCACGACTGAGAGGTGAGTCCGTGGCCCTCCCTACGCCGTCCGATCCCAGGGGAAGGCGAAGCTCGGCTGACTGGTGTAACGCTGTGTACCGATCTTCAGCGTCGCGCCAGCACCCGGGGCCAGTTCGACGGCGAAGGAGGTTCCATCCACCTCGATCAGCTCGCCATTCACAGACACACTGTCGAAACGATGCTCCCCGTAGGCGCCTCCCTGCACGATGACGCGTCGGCCGCTGACCTGATCAGTATTCACGAGCGTGACCGTCGTGGAGTCTGCTTCGAGTTTTTCGACCAAAGCGCCTACACCGTCGGGCATACCAGGCCGATGCTGCTCGGGGTCGAAATAGCGCAGGCGGCAGTGCAGCGGACAGCCGTGCCTGGGCGCCATGCCTCCAAGCATGAGTTCGACGAGAGAACCGATCGTGGCCGGGTTCAGGGGATTCGGATTGTCTGACAGGCGGGTGTCCGGTGTGGTCGTGTCGTTGTGCACTTTCTCCATCTGCCCGCGCACACGTTCGAAGTCTCGCTGCAGAGCCGCGACGGGATAGTCGCCGTCATTGCCTTCGAGGAATCCGATCCAGCCACCGTCGGTGTTCAGACGCTTCAGGTCGTCGCGCTCCATGGACCAGTAATAGACGTCGAGGGCGCCGAGCGAATACGGTGCGGTTGAGTAGTTATACCAGCCCTCGTCGCCAAACATGTGTGGATACTGCTGTTCGCCGTCGATCGTCTTCGCATGGCTGTTGATCTTGTCGATCATCTGCCGCCACACATCGACGTACCGCTGATCGCCACTGAACAGAAGAGCATTGCCGAAACCCGCGATACCAAGGTGGTGGGTATTGCGACTGGAGAGGCCGCCAGTCTGTGGTACGGTGACAGTGAAGGCCCAACCATAACAGCCGCCATACCACTTGCCGTCGCACTCGCCGCCGATGGTGCCGTCCAGGCCGATGTTGGTGGGGATGATGCCGTCGTTTTCGATCGTCCGCTGCCGCCAGGCCTCTGTGTATTCCAGCACCCAGTCGCGGAAACTCTCTTCACCGGTGAGGGCGAAGGCATTCAGGCCGAGGGTTGTCGCCACCATGTTAGAAGGGTGGTCGCCTGCGACGTCTGTATAGTCCTCGAAATGGGCGAGCATCTCGGCGAAGTTCCGTTCACCGTGGAGGGCGTTGAATCTGCCTTCGACTTCCTCCATTGGATCACCGGCCCAATCCAGGGCCGTCGCCTTGCGCAGCATGGGGCCGCGACTGCCGTTGAGGAGGCTGCGAATGATCTTGTGTTCCTTGTCGTAATTGGGGGCTTGTGGATCGTCTCCCATATAGAACCCAGCGAAGCGCCGCGCGCGTTTGTCGAAATTGCGTGCCGTGGGGTCCATCAAGCCGTGCAGATTGAAGGTCGTGAGTCCCTCGCCATTGTGAACCCAGTCGAACATGACGGGAAACTCGCGGTAGTACATCCCATCGCGAGCAAAGGGGACCTCCGTGGTCTTGGCCTCTGTGTATTGCTTCAAATGCCCTTCCCAGCCCAGTTCACACATGGCGCGCAATTCGTCACCCCCGCCGAGCACATACAGGACAGGCCAGTTCACCAGGTTTTCGATGGCGTCATCGGGACCGTCGTTGCCACCCCAGCGCGGGATGCATTCGAGGTATCCACGTTCGTCGAAGTAACGCTCGAAGAATTCACCGCATGCACGTTCCTGCGCGCGGATCAACTCCCATTCCATCAGGGCCCAGGCAGGGGGGGCCATGGGTGTATCGATGCGGACATGACTCTGCTTCAGATAGCTCACGAGGATCCTTGCTCCGTCGTTACGGAAGGAATGGCTGGTCGGATGATTGGCACACCGGATTCTGCATCATTCACTTGCGATTCGTGCCAAATCGAGGTTGTGAGATAAAGGGGCCACCACAAGACGGTCAAGGTTCGTCCTGCTTGTTGCTGGTCATTCGACGTGCTAGCTTTCCCATGCGAATCCCGGTGCCGTGTCGGGCGTCAAATCGACGAGCAACAACCACACCGCCGAAACGGCACCCACTTGCGCAGTCTGGCCATTCAACCCAATAGGAACCTGCTCTTGCGTCAGACCGCAGCCCACAGAATCGCGTTCGTTCCACGAAGTTTTCTGCGTACACATTGGGTTGCCCTCTTCGTTGGCTTTTGTCTCGGATTGCTGGTTACGGAAGCAGATGCGCAGGCCGGCGCATGGCGAGCGCTTACGAGCATGCGACCCGTCAACGCCCTGGCCGTTGTGGAAGGTGCCGTCTTCGGGGCCACACCAGGGGGCGTACTGCGCTACGATCCAGTGAGCGAAACGTACAGACGCTTCACCCGGGCCGATGGGCTGGATGCCAATGTCGTTCTGTCCGTGAGCGCAGATTCGTCGGGCAGCCTGTGGTTTGGAACCGATGGGGAAGGGCTCCGCCGGCTGCGCCTTGCCGACGAACGATTCGTGTCCACTCAAGGCGCACTGCAGGGCCTCAAGATCAACGCGATCGCAGTCAACGACGACAGACTCTTCGTGGGAACTGACGTTGGCGTCAGCGTCTATCTCGTGGCCAGCGGCCGGGTCAAGGAGACCTATCGCCAGCTCGGGAGTTTTCAGAAGGACACGGAGGTGCGAGCACTGGCCATTCACGAAGGTCAGCTCTTTGCGGCCACGAGCGATGGGATTGCACGCGCGCCGCTGCAGGCGACGAATCTACAGGATCCAGACAGTTGGGTGTCGACGCGCCTCATGGGGGACAGTTCGAGTCTCATCGTCCACAATGACACGCTTCTCAGTGGTGGAGCCTTCGCTGCATGGCGCTTCGACGACAGCCAGTCGCGCTGGCGCTCCTTCGCTGTCCTCGGCCAGGTAGAAGGCCTGGCCAGCTTCGGTAGTCCTGCGAGACTCGTGGCCAACGTCGACGGATCTCTGCAGGAGCGCATGTCAGATGAGACCTGGGAACCTCTCGAGTTCACCGGCGAGGTTCATTCGATTTTTGCTTCGGCTGACGAACTGTGGATTGGCACCGATACCGGATTGGCCGCCGTGGGACGACCTGCCCCGTCCCCTCTGCGGGATGCGCCCAGCAACGCGTTCTTCGACGTCGAAACCGGCGGAGATGGTGAACTATGGGTCGCCAGCACAGCCAGTGACAGGGATGGTGTACCGGCCGGTGTCTTTCGCTTCGATGGCGACGGTTGGGAAGTCCACAACCGAACTCAGGGTCTGCCCTCCGATTTTGCCGTGGGGATCGCACAGGATCCTTCACAGAACCTGTGGGTCACCACGTGGGGCTGGGGGATTGCTGTCCTCGACGACAACGAGGTCTGGCAACGATTCGATCATCGTAACTCTGCGCTTCGTGGAATCACGCAGCCGAGTGTTCCGGAGTTCGTAGTGGTCAGTGATATCCAGCCGGACGCGCAGGGGGCCATGTGGATGACGAATGTCCAGGCCGGTCTTGTGGTGATGGAGGGTTTTCCTGACGTCAGGAGTTTCCTGCACGATCTGGATGCACTCGGGCTTCCGGCGGCTGCGCACCTGAGTCGGGTTGCCATCGGACCGGACGCCCGCAAGTGGGTGGCGACGGCAACGGAAGGCTTCGTGTACTTCGACGACGGCGGTGACCCCTTCACAGCGGGCGTTGCCTCCGCGGTGGTCAGCCCCGCGACTGAGCCCCGGCTGCGCAGCGCCAACATTACTGCCATCGCTGTTTCTGCTGCCAATGTCGTCTGGGTGGGGACTGACAACGGACTCTACCGACTCACATGGGCCTACAATTCCAGTACCGGGCGGCTCACATTTCCAACCTGGCGTGAGTATCGACTGGAGAATGGGCTCAACTCCAATTTCATTACATCCATTGCCTTTGATGATCAGGGAAATGTCTGGGTTGGGACTCGGGCGGGGCTCTCCTGGCTCAGGACGACGGGGACGCTTGTCACCACCTTCACAACGGACAACAGTGGCCTGATCCACGACCGCGTCCAATCGGTCACCTATGAAGTGGCGAATGGTTCGCTATGGATTGGCACTTTCGGCGGCCTCGGGCAGTTGCAGGTGGGGCTCAATCTCGCTGGCACCGATGAGCAAGCTGGCCCTGTCCTGTACCCAAATCCCTTCGTCATCGACGATGTTGAGAATTCGCGACTGACGCTGGCTGGTCTGCCACTCGACTCAGAGGTGACGCTGTACACACTGACTGGACAGTTGGTTCGTTTTCTGGAGCCCGAGCAGGGAGCGACGGTGATCGCCTGGGACGGCACCGATCAAGACGGAAAGATCGTCGGACCGGGCATCTATTTTTATCGGGCTACGACGCGTGACGGGCGCTCGCTTCGAGGCAAGTTTGCGATTGTTCGTGCGCGCTGACAGACTTCGCACTCTCGCGACGACGGCGTTCGTGCTGTGGGCAGCCGCGGCGGATTCGATCCCGCCATCCGCCCAGATGTCGGTCCAGGTGCCGGCCGACCGGGTTCCGGGGATCCAGGCTCCGGCAGTCAAGGTTATTGGGGAGGGGGCGGGGTTCGTCCGCCTCGCACGCACGAC
Organism: Gemmatimonadota bacterium; assembly: GCA_002712305.1. GTDB lineage: Bacteria > Latescibacterota > UBA2968 > UBA8231 > UBA8231 > UBA12574. The sequence continues at coordinate 22,090 of PATE01000036.1, forward strand.
GGATCGTCCCGACGCGACCGGTCATCGTGCCCTCGTAGGAATTCCCCTCAGCGGCCTACTGAGCCTGCAGATCGCAGACGCACCCGCTTCACAGCAGGCCGCAGCGCGACTTGGGCGGGTCGGCTTTTTTCGAGACCAGCGTGTAGTGGAAGTCCTGTTCACACCACGTGCCGAGGCGAATTCGGCTCCCGTCGTTGTGGACCTCTCCTTCGACGCGACGACGAAACGGGTTCCCATCCCGCGCGCTTCCTTCTACGAAGACCTGACGTATCGAGGTGCCATCCTCAACCACGATCAGTCACGGATCTGGAGACGCGGACCTCAGGCTGCTAAGCGTGCCGGTTCATCCCAGGATTCCGGACTCGTAGGGCCCGCTTTCAAGGTGACCATACAGAAGGAGGGGATCTACCGTCTCACAGGTGAGGAACTGATGGCGGCGGGAGCGCCAGCCAGCATCCGCGTGTCCTCGATTGCCCTCTACAACGGAGGCGGTCAGCGGTTGTCCGAAGTGGGCGAGCCGGCGGTGCAGTTGCGGCCTGTGAGTTTCCATCTCGAAGATGGCGGCGACGGCCTGTTGGACGCCGATGACCATCTTCTGTTTTACGGGCAGTCCACCGATCGCTGGATTGCCGATCCTGATGGGGAGCGACGTTTCCTCACGAACCCCTTCACCGGATCGAATGTGTATTGGGTTTCCATCGGTGCAGGGGTGCCGACCGATTCAGAGACGATCGACGGGTCCCTGGTTGGCGACCCCGCAATACACACGACCTACACGGTACGCGAACACTACGAACTGCAGCGGGCACCACTGAACATCGCGCCAGGGAGTATTCCTTCGGGGAAGGAGTGGTACTGGGAACTGCTGCAGCCTGGTGTGCCGCAGACGCTCGATGTCTCCCTCTCGGACGCTGCGTCGACCGCCGTGACCTTGCGAGTCGGAGTCACCACACATGCCCTTGGCGACGCGAGGGTACAGCTGTTGTGGGATACGAGGGTTGTGGCCACAAGTTCGCTGCCGCGTGATGAACTGACCGTCCTGCAGGACACGATCGAAGTCGAGGGCGGGGCAGGGCAGCTGAAGGTACGCGCTCTGGGGGACAGCACGGCTTTCCTCGACTGGTACGAAGTCGAGTACGAACGCCATCTGTCTACCGTCGATGGAATGCTGATCTTCGATGGCGCGTCGGCAGATCGGGCCGCCTATGCGCTGACCGGATTCGATACGGCACCGAGACTCTTCGACGTCTCCGACGAGGGGCTCACACAGATCACAGGGGCGTCGTTCGACGAGACCGCTGGGCAGCTCTCCTTCCAGGCGGCGGCGACTGACGGGATGCGGCGCTATGCCGCTGTGATCGACTCCTCATTGATGACCGTTTCCAACGTGCAAGCTCGGTCCCTGGGTGAACTGAGGGGGTCCGGTGGTGCCGACTACGTTGTGATCACCCACGCAGACTTCAGCAGCGCTGCACAGGATCTCGCCGATTGGCGAGCCACCGACGACCGCCATGCACCGGCTCCCTCGGTGGCGTTGATCGATGTCGCCCAGATCTACGACGACTTCAGCGGTGGTCTGTTCGACCCCACCGCGATTCGCGATTTCCTCCGCCACGCCCACCAACACTGGAGTCCCGCTCCAAGTTTCGTGGTCCTGTTTGGCGATGGCACCTACGACTATCGAAATCACTCCGGCACAAGTCCCGGCAACTGGATCCCGCCCTACGAAGATGGTGTGAGCACGTACGATGAGTGGTACACCTACGTCTCGGGTGATGACACCCTTCCTGACATGGCCATCGGCCGTCTCTCGGTGCAGACCGCCGACGAGGCTCAGACCGTCGTGGACAAGTTGATCGACTACGATCGAACGCCAGAGCTTGGCCCCTGGCAGGGGCGGATCCTGCTGGTGGCGGACGACACGTTCAACGCCGATGAGCCCCACCTGATCGAAACGATGTTTACCCACGACAGTGAAGACCTGGCGGCTCAATTCATGCCCCCGGGACTGGATCTTGAAAAACTCTACCTGGTGGAATTCCCTTTCACGGGTCGCTTCAAGCCGACGGCTCGCGACGCCTTCGTCCGGGCCTTCAACGACGGCGCTGTACTTCTTACGTGGGTCGGTCACGGCAACTCACGTGTTTTCGCGCACGAACACATCTTCGTATTGCCCACCGATCTGCAGGCGATCGACAATAGCAGGCGATTGCCCTTCGTCTTCGCCGCAGCCAGCCAGATGGGTGTGTTCGATGATCCAGATCTGGACTCCATGCCGGAAGCTCTCGTCAAGTGGCCCCGAGGCGGGGCGATCGGCATGATCGCGGCGTCGCGCATCGGTTTCCACAACAGCAACATGGCCCTTGCCCGCAACTTTCACGCGAGCATGTTCACCAGCGGTCGGCGTTTCGTACCTGTGGGCCTGGCCCTGCTGGAGGCGAAACTTGCGACGGATGTCTTCCGCGAGAACGAGAGACGATACACCCTATTCGGAGACCCGCTGACGCGACTTTCAATGCCCGCCCTGGGCATCCGATTGGTCACGGCCGACACACTGCAGGCCCTCGGCGTGGAGCGATTCGAAGGTGAGGTGGTTGGCGACGATGGTGTCCTTCTGCGCGGATTCAACGGTGAAGCTCGAGTGCAGGTCTTCGATTCGGTCGTGAACCGGCGCGAGCTTCGATCGGGGGAGCCCCTCGTCTACGATCAACCTGTGGCAACCCTGTTCCGGGGGGTGGTTCCCGTCGTCGGAGGACGCTTCTCCGGGAGTTTTACCGTGCCGAAGGACATTACCTATCGGGGGGGGCGAGGCCGTATCAGCGTCTACGCGTCGGCGGCGCAGGTCGCTGCCTTCGGTTCGGTCGACGGGTTGGTCATGTCAGGCACAGCGCCGGATGCACAGCCCGACACCGATGGGCCGGATATCTCGATGGGTATCGCCGGCCAGTCCTTCAACTCCGGTGACTTTGTGCCTTCGAAGATTCGCCTTCACGTCACGATCGAGGACGTGAGTGGGATCAATATCGCTGGAGACGTGGGCCATGAGATCGTGCTCATCGTTGACGGTGATCGTCAGGACGTGACCTCCAAGTTCCAATCTGGTGAGGACTACCGCGTGGGAGGTTTCGCCGTGGATCTACCATCGCTAGAGGAGGGGCGGCACGATATCTCCATCGAAGCATGGGATACGCACAACAACTGGTCAGAGAAACGCGTGACGGTCCAGGTCTCTGCGGCGCAGGTGATCGAGGATGCCCTCTTTCATCCCAATCCCACTTCCGGGGCAGGACACTTTTCCTTCGCTCTGTCGGGGCCGGCGAACGTGAGAATCCGCGTCCACTCGGTGAGTGGCAGATTGGTCGACGAGGTCTCAGCGGCAGGGAATCGCGGGCACAATCAGATTCTTTGGGAGCCACCGGTTCGGCTCGCTGGCGGCAGCTACCTCTACCGCATCACCGCCATGGGGGATGCAGGAATGGCCACAGCGGACGGCGTCATACAGGTCAAACGGTGATGTCGTTCTGAGATGACTCTCGTTCTGTTCGGCACGTTGTGTCCCACCCGCCGAAAGAATTACTCTTCACGCTCTTGAGTGACGCAATCTTTCTGGCCCCTAGTGGGTGGGTGGAGGAGAGTTCGGATGGAAACACCCAGCAGCAGGATGCAGTATGCCGAACGGATGCTGCGTCGTCTGTGTACGGAGGTCGGGCCTCATCCTTCTGGCACGCCCGAATACGAACAGGTGGTCCGCATCATCCACGAGGATCTGTCTGCTTCGATTCCCGACGTGCAACTCGACCGATATCTCGACTACTGGGCGGCGCTGTCACCCGAACTCAATCACCAGGGAAATCGACTGGCCGTCGGCGTTGCCGAGAATTGTTCGGGGACATCGGCAGCGGGCTTCGATGGCCGCATTCGTCACACACCCGATGGTGTCACAACCTTCGCGATCGAGAATGTCGAAACGGGTTCCACGGACGCAGTGATTCACGTAAGCACAGATGTAGGCGTGCGACCGGTCTATCTATTTGGCGACGCCGTTCTTGGGCCGCCCAGATTCATCGTCGGCATTCGAGATGTCCCCTTTCTGGAATTACTCGCCGAGACCGAAGCCGTCGTCCAAGCACGTCTTCGCGTGGTCCACTCGACCGATTGCCCGACGCACAACATTGTGGCTCGGATTCCNGGACAGNCNNCNGACGAAGTCATCGTCATNGCNCANGCGGACTCCATCATTCGCACNGAAGGTGCCAACGACAACATGGCTTCGGCCATCATTGCCATGATGCTCGCCCACGTCTGCGCCGAGGCGAAACCGCGCAGCACGCTGACCTTTCTGATCACGGGGAGCGAGGAATACGGGCTGATCGGGGCGAAGCACTACGTGCGACGCCGAATGGAGGAGGGGACACACCGCGACATTCGTTGTGTCATCAATTTCGATTCTCTGACGTATGGGCCGAATNTGTGGACATCGACGCACGATCCNGATCTCATGGAGACGGTGCGTTCGGTGCACGAGGAACTTGGCCTCGGAACCGATCCGATCTACGATGAGACGCCATGTTGGATGAACGACGCGGCGCCTTTCAAAGACCTCCATTCGCAGATTACGGGGGTCAACTTCAACAGCCGGGGGTACGAAACCCTGGCAGCGAATCACACGCCCGCAGACGATGCGGCGAACGTGCCGATGGATTGTATCGAGAGTGCCTTTGTGACGATGAGGTCGTTCCTCGGCCAGATCGCGGGGGTATCACCTCCATGAAACGACGATCCATTCTCAAAGGGTTGGCCCTCGCACCACTTACGAACCTTTCGGGCGTCTTCGGACCCCAGCCTTCACACGGAGACATGACCATGGCAACCGGTGCTCAGCCCAACGCCGATGCGACACGGACTAGCCGCTCACACATTGCCGGCATGCCTCTGGCTGAAATGCGGGAACAGTATCGCTACGATCTGTTCGACGACTACGTGCCTTTCTGGCGCAAGAGCGGATTTGACTTCGATCTCGGCGGCTTCATGTGTGCCGTCGCCGACGACGGAACCCAGCTGAACACCGAAAAGAGCATGTGGTATCAGGGAAGAGGGTTGTGGACCCACTCCTATCTCTACAATCACTTCGGTGGTGACGAACACCTCGAGATGGCGCGGTTGACGAAGGAGTTCGTCATCAAACACGGCCGCGATGCGGAGGGCAACTGGGTCAGCAGCATGGATCGCGANGGNCGGCACACGGGCGCCGCCGACCGCATGGGTTATGCGGCGCTATTCCTANCGGAGGGTCTCCAGGAGTATTCCAAGGCGGCAGGCGACGAAGAAGCGATGGATCTTGCAATCGACGTTTTCTGGCAGGGGACAGAGACCTACAACGATCCCGCCAGAGATATCGAACAGGGATACATACCGATCAGCTATCCCGGTATGCGAGTGGGAGGTTTTGAAATGGTGACCATCGTGTTGCTGAACTCACTCCTGCAGAAGAGATCTGACGCCAAGTTAGAGGCCCGTATGTCGAATGCGCTGGAGAACGTGACCGAACGATTCTGGAATCCAGAGTACGGTCTGAACAACGAGGCGCTCGACTACGAGTTCAATCGACCCGATGACGAGAATGAAGACTTCGTGTATCTCGGCCATGCGATCGAGACGTTCTGGATGATTCTGCACGAAGCGCTACGTCGGAAGGACAAGGCCCTGTTCGATCTGGCAGCAGAGCGACTCAAGCGACACATGGAAGTCGCCTGGGATGATGTGTATGGTGGATTCTTCCGTGCCATGGAAGTGAACGGTTCCTACACCTTTGACAAGGTGCTGTGGCTCCAGGAGGAAGTGCTGATCGGTATGATGATTCTCATGGAGCACACCGATCTCGAGTGGCCCGCATGGTGGTTCGATCGCACGTTCCACTATGTGCAAGACAAGTTTCCNCTGCGACGCCACGGCTATCCCATGTGGATCATGGGTGGTGATCGAAAGGTGACCTACCAGCCGAAGACCGCACGCAAGGGCAACTTTCACCACCCCCGCCATCTGATGCTCAATCTGTTGGCACTGGATCGAATGATCGAGCGAAATGGTGCCGTGAGCGACACGTGGCAATGACGTGATTTCCGAGAGGTAGGCGGATGCAGAGATGGTCGCAGAAAGGGCTGCTGGTCTTGTTAGTAGCCGGTCTCAGCGCCTGTGCCGCGCTGCGCAATCTCGAGTCCATGGACGAGGGCCTAGGTGTCGATGAACCGGCGCCCCCCACGCCCGCAGATTTCGACACAGGTCAGTTTGGCGCTGTTATCCTTGAGGACGCCACCGACAAGCGGGCGATTCAAGGATTCGTGTATCTGTCGATCACCTGGGGGCGGCGTCTTCGCCCCGGGCACCTACGCGCCATTTCCGGACTGGCTCAGGCGGTGACAGCCCAGACCGGTCTGCAGGCCAAGGTGACGGGACACACCTTCCTCAATTCTCCAGAACTGCTACGCCGACCCTTCGTGTACATCACCGCCGTGGAGAGCTTCGATCTTTCCCGGTTGGAACTGGAGAATCTGGGTCGATATATCCGCAGTGGTGGTTTCGTCGTCGTCGACAATGGTCGGCCGGACCTCAGCTTTGGACCCGCCGAGGCGGCGCTTCGACAGATGCTGATCAAGGCGGTGGGTGATAGAGCACGATTCGAGCGGATCCCCGACAGCCATCCCATCTATCACAGCTTCTACGATTTGCAGGGACCACCCTTTGGCGGGGACTACCGGCCGGGTCAGAATGTCGACACGCCCCGTGCTCCACCGGTTGACCATCTGGAGGGGATCTTCCTCGACGGACGTCTGGTCGCCGTCTACTCAGACATGGGGTATGGTGAATTCTGGCAACAGTCGTTCGAAAACGAGCCTCAATTGAGGATGGGGATCAACCTGGTTGTCCACGCCCTCACGAGGGAGGAGTCTCTCGCCATGAAACTGACTCCGCAACCATGAAAGTGAGCTTGTAACCATGAAACGACGAGAATTCCTAAGGAAGTCCCTGGCCGCCTCCATGGCCCTCGGTCCTCTTGCGACATTCGCATCCCCGCGCCTGGATAGCTTGCATCTGGTGGCGGGGCCAGAAGATCGGGCCCGATACATGGCCAGAATGCTCGACACCCTCTGCACCCAGATCGGCCCCCGCTACGCGGGAAGTGAAGCGTATGATCGTTCGGCCGAGTTGATTGCCCAGGAACTGGCCCTCGCCGTGCCGAAGACGGAACTGGACGAGTTCAGCCTGCGCGCATGGCGTCTTCTGGAGGAGCCGATCTTCTACTGCGGAGGGCGAAGCCTGGAGTGTTATCCAGCTTTTGGCAGCGCCTGGCCTGACCAGAATGGGGCTCGCGGTGTTCTTACACGCCAGGCCGGGGCCTTCGAGATCGTCGATCCCACCTCAAAACAGGTGACGGCGCGCGTGAACATCAGCACCTATGGTCGGGCCGTGACCGGCGTCATCGACCCGGCCAGTGAAAACGCCCACATCCCGACGATCTGCATCGGCAAGCAGGATGTTGCCTTCCTCGAGGACGCTGTGGCCAGCCGATCGACTGCGAGAGTGCATTTCAAAGCCGAATTCATCGACGACGCTCGAACGAGCAACATCGTTGGCACCTTGCCCGGCGAGACCGACGAAGAGATCCTGATTTTCGCTCACGCTGACACGCAGTACAACACGCCAGGCGCCAACGACAACACGGCCTCCCTCATCATCGTGCTCATGCTGGCCCACGCGTTTTCGGGCACGCGGCCGAAGCGGACGATGACGTTCATGGGAACAGGGTCTGAGGAATACATGCTTTTGGGCGCGAAGCACTACGTCGAGCGCCGAAGGGCAGAGGATTCTCTCCACAACATCAAGTTCTGCATCAACTTCGACTCGCTGACGTATGGCCCCAATCTGTACGTCCACACACTGGACGAAGAGTTGCGGCAGATCATGGGCTCCATCCACCACGATCTGCGCCTCCACAATGAGTTCGATCCCGCCTATCCCATCGCCTTCGAGTATCCGGGGGCGGTGCGCAGCGAGGCCCATCCGTATGCCGAGGCCGGCATACGAACGATCGATCTCAACAGCCGGGGATATGACGAAGAGCAACTACCCCTGTGGCATCGCCCCGAGGATACGGCGGACAGGGTGCCCCCCGATTGTGTGGAGAACAGCTTTCTGGTCTTCAACGAATATCTGCGCCGGATCCAGGCTTTATAGAACGCGGGGAGGCGATTGCGGCGGGACTCAGTCCGCCTCAGATGACGAAGATCATGTTGTCGGTCATGCCGTTGAACCAGTCGATGAGGGTCCACACACCGGCGGACACGAACTGCCCCAGGACCATGCCGAGAAAGAAGGGGCGTGTGGCACGATACATTCTTGGACCGCCGTATCGCAGAACGATGATTTTGACCAGCCACGCCAGGAAGATGCTGAACCACGTCCAGTCCATCACCCTCGATCCGGCGACGGTCAGCCCTAACGGATGCAAGGGCCACCAGAGGAACTTGTAGCGCAGGAATGTCAGTAGTCCCATCAGAGAGGCACCGAAACCCATGTTCATCCACATGGGCCACGTGACGTCGATGGGTCGACTGACGACGGTGGAGACCATGTTGAAGGGGAGCAGGTTGGCACCGAGGCAGAACCAGGAGTGGATGTTCACCCCACCCACATCATAGGCGAGCCTCAGCATCAGACCGAAGGACACGACCACCGACACGATCAGCGATGCCACGATGCAGCCGAAGATCCAACGCTTGCGCCCGCGGAAGCAGGGCTCATCAAGCAGCTTCAGCGCATTGGCGACAGAGGCCATCAGGAAGGTCCGGATGTCTGACGCCCATCCATAGGTAAAGCCAAGAGCCGTCACGGCCTTTGCACCCAACGCCGGTGTGCCTACGGCATACAGCATGAAGTTGGGCGCGATCAGGGGCGCCCTGCAGGCCGCCAGCCCTCCCTCTACGACAAGACGGGAGATGGCGATGAAGATGACGAAGGCGATGAATAGAAACAGGATCCCCGCCCACACAGGCAGGCCTGCTGCATCGAGCCACCAGAGCATGATGACAGCCGACGCGATCAGGCCGAAGACGGCGCTCCGGTAGGAGAGAATCTCATCCGTGTCGTCCACCTCAGGGTCACCCTTGAAGGCCTTCCTGAATACATCCTTGAGGTGTCCCCGTGCCGTCCAACCGCCATAGACCACCAGTGTCACCATCGCGCCGATGGCCGTGGAGGAGAAGATGCCAGAAGCGCCGCCGTAGTCGTTGACGCGAAGACGCAGATACAGCCCCACCGTGTTGAACACGCCGTCCATGATCTTGGCGATGACGTCGAAGAACCACAGACCAAAGGCCACATCCTGGTTGATCAAATAGGCGAAGCCGAGAACCGGGAAGCTGATCATGAAACGCAGGTTGATCGTGTCCCGGAGCATGCCGATGGTCGTCCCCGGATACAGAATGTTGGCCTGGGGGATAAAGTCGTAGTAGGCGTTGAGACCGATCGACGAAGTCACACAGGTGGCGACGAAGAAGCCGATCCACATGGCCGGGCTCTTGAAGAATCCCGACAGCAGCGAGGGACGCTCTTCCTCATCGCCGATCATATCGAGGGGGACCCTGATGATGGGGTAGATCAGCCGCTCATTGTAGGTCCACTGTTTCCGCAGGATGACCATGATCGCCACCATGGCGAAGTAGAAGGCCAGGAAGAACACGCTCCAGTAGGCAAAGGGCTTCAGCCAGGCGCCCCACGGCAGGGGCATGTGTTCGGGTAGTCCTTCGAAGAAGTACTTGCTCGCCAGGGGGTCCTCTACCACCATCCAGCCCGACACGTGCGGAGCGATGAGCGTCGCCCAGGCATTCTCTGGCGTCGTGAAATACGAAAATGTCGCCATCAAGGGGATCTGATAGTGGGTCAGTCCCATGCCGGTCACCGCACACGACGTCATCATCATCACGTAGATGAGGATCAGCTCCCCACGAGCGAAGGCCGCCCTCGGCCCGATCAGTTTGAGGATGACGTTGATCACAGCGACGAGGAAGAAGAACACAAACACGGCGCCGCCGTTGCTGAAGTCGTCGGACATGCGCGAGCTTCGGAGATAGATCTCCCCGTATTGTGTGCCCCCGGCCACGACAGCCGAGCACATCAAGCCCACGACGAAGGCCTTCACCGTCACCCCCTGGGGCGAGCTTGCAGTCACTTCCTCCTGCTTTGATTCGTGCATCGTTTCCTTACGCCTGGGGGCAGTCAGGTTGTGCTCAGATCGTCGAGCCGAACCGCAGCTTCAAAGCCGCTAATAGTAGGGTCACCAGGGCGACCGGTCACATCCCGTTTACAGAGGCAGCGCCCTGCGTCGTCGAAGCGTCGGTGGATGCAAAAGGTTTCCTGCCGCCCCAAAGAAGGTGTTTTTTGGGGCTGGAAAAAAGTTTTTGCAATACTCTTGAGTGAAGCTATATTGGCCCCACGGAATTGGCTCATTCGTCGGTTCACCGGGCAGAACTTTTGGTATCCGACGTGTGAAATCCATTCAACGGCACAGGTAGAGCGAGCGAACGCTCATCGCGGAGTTTTCGACCGATCTGCCCAAGCAAACCCATGCGGAGTTTTTCCATGAAGGTTGGAAGACAGTTGAGAACCTCGGCAGCCATGCTGCTGTTCTCTGTTGGGACGGTGTTCGCTCAGGGCGCCATCGGCGCAGAGGACAACCAGATCACCGAGAGTCGTATGCCCACGGTGGTGACGGTGGACATCGCGGATGTGAACAGTTCGAGTTTCCCAGTCAACATCCCATTCAGCATGACCGGTTCGGCAGCCACGGTGTATCTGGCCGTGTACACGAACCTTTCTGACTCGGAGTTGCCAGGGCTCACCACGCGTGGTGAGATCAACTGGCACACCTATCAGGAAGTGAACTATGCCCTCCACGTGTCGGCTGGTTCCCGTTTTGAAGCGGGTTCGCACTCGCTCAGCTGGGATGGCACCGATATAGACGGCAACGCCGTCGATCCGTCGGGTAGCTATCGCTACTACGTCATCGCACTCGACGATCAGGCACCGATTAACATGGTCGCCTACACCAACGCGCGGCATACGGCCGAGTCGGCCCTGGCCCGTGATGGCAATGGCGATCTGTTCACCCTCACCGGTGGCGGAGCATCACGCCTGACGGCCGATGGCCCTCGGCACATGATCATCAGTAAGGTCGGAACGAACTGGCTGGAGACGCCGGGTGCTTATCAGTCGATCGACGTCGAAGACGAGCTGATGACGGTCGCCCACACCGATGACATCGTGCCTGCCCAGTGGCAGGGCGGCGGCAATGGCAAGCAGTATGGTAGCTTGCCTGGTGACTTCTACGGTGACAGCTGGGATGGCACGGTCTATGGCGCGGTCAAGTTCAACGTAGATCCAGCCAACGGCCAGGTCACTCTTGACCGCAACTGGGGCACCGAAGGTGACGGACGCATGAAGTTTGCTCCCTTCAGCGATGGCAACTACAAGAACGGTTCCACCGGTATCGACTCGTGGGACGGACGCCTCTACTACCCGACCTATGATCGTGGCGGTGACCTTCCGGCACACTCGCAGGTTGGTATCCAGGACGCAGCCACCGGTGAAGTGATCGACGTGCTCGATATCTCCGAGTGGAATGTGATCGACGTCGGTGCAGGCAACCAGGCCTTCAGCCCGCACGATATCTGGGTTGATGCCACGGGCGTCTACGTCGTCGGTTATGCAGCACCGCTGCACGTCAAGGTCACTCTCGAGGGTGAACTGATGTGGACGAACAACAACGGTGACGGTTTTGCTGACAGTCGCAATCCTGATACCGGTGAATATGACTTCGGTTCCTTCGCTTTGACCCCGTGGAATACCTCGGGTTCGGGTAGCAAGGACGGTCACGGATTCGCCTTCATTCCGCTGCTGGGCGCCACATCGGCCACGGTCGACATTCTCGGTCCGGACGGCACGGGTATTCTGCACATGCTGGCGAGCCATGCACCGGCTCACTGGCCGCAGTGGGTTGAGTCGATCGAAGAAGACGGTCCTTACGACGGCCTCTACTGGGATATCGGATCGCGTCGCGGTGGTGGTACCGACCCGATGGATGTTCCTGACTACACCGGCTTCCCGGCGCGTCAGGCGATTCACTTCCCGTACGACTCCAAGTCTGCTCTTATCAATCCGGGCGGCGCCGCCACGGCCGTGGAAGCTCTCGATCTCGCGACGCTTCCATCCAGTCACTCTCTCGACGACGCCAGCCCCAACCCGTTCAACCCAGAGGCAACGATCCGTTTCAGCCTGCCTCAGGACGAACAGGTGGTCCTTCAGGTATTCAACCTGCAGGGTCAACTCGTGAAGACGCTGCACCAGGGTCACGTGGCAGCGGGCACCTACCAGAGTGTTTGGGACGGTACCGACGAGACGGGAGCGAGCATGGCTAGTGGTGTCTATCTCTACAATCTGCAGGCAGGACGCTTCTCGCAGACCAAGAAGATGACGCTGCTCAAGTAGCCGTGGAGTTCACGTAGAGCTTTAGAAAGTCGTATCGATCCATGGGAACAAGGTGGACGGTCATCTTGAATGACCGTTCGCCTTGTCCGTTCTACCGAATCCTCCTTCGGATTTCATGTTCAGCATCGGATTCGCTCACGAGCACGGTCCATTCAACCGAAGGTGCTTCGGTGAGGAAGGGAAGATGACATCTGTGGGTAGAAGAGATTCGTCGCTCGTCCTGGCTCTGATGGTCGCCATTTCCATCTGTGGCCAGGCCTTGGGTGACACACTTCGCATCGGCCACTGGGAACAGACCACCTACTACCGACACACCTTCGAGGCCGAAGAGGGGGTAGAAGCGGCTCTGCGCGTGACGGCCGTCGGTGACTACACGCTCTATATCAACGGCGCGCAAGCCGCCACCGACGCCAACTGGCAAACGGCAGAAGAAACTCTGGTCTCGCTCGAGTCGGGGAACAACGACATCGCCATCGCCGTCACGAGTTTTCAGGCCGAGCAGGGCAATGGCCTTCTCGTCAGCCTCGAGGGCGGGGCGCTGGTCGTCCGAAGCACCTTCACGGACGAGACGTCGCTGTGGTACTGGACCGGCGATGAACAGGTCGGGACCGACTGGACGACAGCCAATGTCAGCGGCAGCTGGGATCGCGTGCGGGCCGGCACGATCGATCGATCGCAGGTGAGTGGTGGTATTTTCCACCCTGAGACGGAAGCGGTGGCAGGTTATCCGAACGCCGTCAACCTGGGCAGTTCCACCGACGGGCGGATCGTTCTCGCCGACCAGCGGGGGCAGAATATCGCCTTGGGGTTGAATGCCAGCGAAGTGGGGATCACGGACGGCCGCATCGGTACACCCGTCTGGTCGCTGCCGCAAGGGCTCGGCGCGTTGAATCGTGTCGTCGATCTCACCCTGCCTGACCTGACCCGCATCAATCGGGTTCGGGTGATCACCAAACCGCCTGACGGCAACGAGACCTACGAGGGCAACTCCCTCCAAGGTTATTCGGTCCAGATCAGCGAGGATCAATCGCGCTGGATCGAGATGGGCGGACTCAACGACATTGAGGACTTCGTGTTCACCGAGGTCCAGTTCAATGCGGTTCTGGCACGTCACGTGCGCGTTCAGGTCACCCAGGCTGAAGTGGGCAGCGATCCAGCTAAAGTGACAGAGGTCCAGATCTACGGCGTCGACTTCGTGCCAGACGGTGCTTTCGTCTCACAGCCGCTCGACTTCGGCGATGCAGATGCCGTGAAGAATTTTGGTCGCGTCCGCTGGTGGGCAGACACGCCCCCCTCAACATCCGTGGCTCTACAGTTCAGTACTGGAGACAGTCCGGATACGACCGATGGCAGCTGGAGTTCCTGGAGCGAGCCCTTCGAAGAGTCCGACATTCTCATGCCCTCTCCAGAGCCCCGGCGCTATCTGCGATATCGGGTGAATCTTCACACGGAAGATCTTGAGTTTACGGCAGCTCTCGACAGTCTCGAGATCGACTTTGAACTCGCCGGGATCGCCGCACGGGATGCGAGTGGATCTGTCGAACCCAACGAGGCTGCCATGGGCGTCGAGACCCCCTTCGTCTACCGCCTCCAGCTGCAGTTGGGTGAAGGTGACCTCGTAGAGACGGTACGCGTTCGCTTGCCGAGCCAACCGTCACAAGTTGACGGGATCATCCTGCTCGGAGAGCAGATTCTCGTACCCGAATACCCCACGAGTGACGAGGGAATCACTGCCGGTGGGCGAACGTTGCACGTGACACCGGGTGGTGTGCGTGATCTCGATATCCGCTTCGACCCGCCTCTGAGTTCGGCAGATGCCGAAGAGCTCGATCTCGAGATCACGCTCGAGTCTGCCCTCTACACGGATACGCACGAGTTTCGGGCCTTCCTCTTCAGTCCCGGTTCCGAGGATCCACAGAATGTCCGTGAGCGTGTCGTGGACGACGCGTCTTGGAAGGTCGTTGTCAGCGATGTAGACACGCGTGATCTGTTTGGCGTCAAAGCTTTTCCAAGGGTGTTTACGCCAAACGGAGACGGCATCAACGATTTCACCGTGTTCGAGTTCACGCTGACCAAGGTGACTGAACCACGGGTGGTGGATGTCGAGGTCTTTGACGTCGGCGGACGGCGAGTTCGACGGCTCGACACGCCAAGACTCATCGGTGGCCGCTATCCGAATCTGCGTGTCGGCGGAGACGTGGCACAATTGTCCCCAGGCTTCTGGGACGGCAAGGACGACGGCGGCGAACTGGTCGCCCCTGGGATCTACCTGTTTTCAGTGACCGCGAACTTGGACACCGGTGACGAGACCGTCACAGGGGTCGTTTACGTAGCCTACTGAGTGCGGATCGTCACACCACGGCTCGGGGCGCTCGTCCCCTGGCGTGGGTGAGTGGAAGGTACAGAGGGCAGACAGGGTCGTGAGAACCGAGATTCGCAAAGGGCTTTCCCTGGCGGCAAGTGCCGTCTTCCTCCTGTTGTTCTGTCGCGCAGAGGCGCAGATGATCTCTCGCGACACGTATCCTCTTTGGGAAAAAGAGGGCTACGAGAACATCAGCCGATTGGGCTATCGCGACTTTGATAAACGAGACGTGGAGCGGCGCGTATACGACCCCTTCGGCGTCTACTTGATCGATGGCGTGCCCGTCTTCGCACTCCAGGAGACGCGGACCAACGGCCCCGAACGCGGCAGCGCCATCTTCAAGAGCCCTCTGTATCCTGGAATCTTCCGCAACTTGATGATCGGCATGGACTCCTATCAGGGGTGGTCAGCGTCGATCATGGTGGGGGATGCGATTCCGACCCGGTTCTCGCCACTCACACTCAACCTGAGTCGGCTGAACGGGATCCGCTTCGACGCTTCCTCACGGAAATCGAGCTTCAGCATCATCGGTTCGCGTGTCTCCGATCCGGTGTTGCTGGCCACCGGTCTGACGCGTAGCGGTGTGCAGGTCAATGCCGAGGGGATCTCGGGAAATCCCTCCTTTGGCACCTATATGGTGGGAGCCCACTGGGAGACGAATCTCGGCAGTGTCCTCAAGCTCGGATCCACGTATGTCAACGTGCACAACTTTGACGCCATCGCGGGACGTAAGGACGGTTCTCTGAAGGGTTCCATCCCGTTTTCCAGTCTGGAAGAGGCGCGCTCCGTGTTCGTCATCGTCAGTGACGATTCGCACTGGGATGAGAGTGGCCCCCGTATCTATCGCCTAGAGATGAGCATCGACGGGGAACGGCGAGACGACATCGAGCCCATGGTTCGCGTCGTCCGGAATGTCCCAGCGCTTATCGGTGCTTCGAACCGCGAACTCGGACTGGGCGAAAGCGAGATCGCCCTGCAACGTGCGGACCGTCCCTCGTGGCTGATTCAGACCTACCTGATGGAAGAGATCGTCAGAGAGGGCTACACGCGCAGTGGTGCCCTGAGCAGTTTTACCAGCGGTGGCGTGTTCTTCAACTCTGGAGAAGAAGTCTCGCACGCAGAGACCCCGTTTCTCGAGGCGAGTGGCACCGACATCCTGGTCTATCGATTCGAAGTGCCGTCCAATGCCGAGGAAGTCCGTTTCCGTGCCTTGGCGGCCGGCGACTACGTCATCGATGTGGCCAGTGCGCTGGGCTGGATCGGCAACGACGTGCAGTGGCGAGATTGGCACACGGTGAAACGAGCCGATGACAACATCCAAGACCAAAGCAATCTCGGATGGGTCAGTTTCCGTTATGGCTTTCCCACAGGGACCACTCTCTACGGCGTGAACTTCGAGGCCAATCTCTTCGGCTTCCAGGCGTGGGGGGAATTCTCGCGCAACACGTCCTATTTCCGCTATCCGTCGGGCTCCGGAAAACGTCTGGCAACCGATGTCGATGCGTATTTCGTCAATCTCTATCGAGATATGGGTCCGTGGGATCTGGGCTTCGAATACGCCAATATGCCCTCTGACTACTCCACCACGTTTCAGGCGCTGATGCAGAATCCGCGGCAGAACGTGATCTCGTCGTTCGAACTGGTTGATGACAACGATGATCGGGACGAATGGCCCGATCGCTGGGAACAGGATCGAAGCTTCGCCTCGCTGAATCTGACGCCGGCGCCAGGAGCCGGAATGGGATTCGGCGTGTTCCCAGGTCTGGATGTCGACCGCGACGGTGTGCAGGACAATGTCTGGTACAACGGTGGCAACCGAATCCTGACCTACTATGATCAGCCGTTCTTCTTCGGTGACGACTTCAACAACAATGGTCAGATCGACGGTTGGGAGAATGACAACCGGGCCGACTATCCCTACGACCACGACAGCCGCGGTGGTCACGGGTTTGTGACGTGGCGGCCCTTGCCCGAAGTGGACGACGCTTTTGTGCGCGCCGGCTACTACAACATGCATCAGCCAGGTGGGGGCGGCAGCGATCGCGCCAGCTACTTGAAGGCCAACTACGTGGAGTCCTATCCCGGTCTGGGTCGGCTGCAGGTGGGGTACTACGGCAAGAGAGTGCGCGACGATATCCGCAACGATCTCTACCGGTTCACGGGTGGATCATACAGGGTGCTCCCCGATCGGCTGCTGCTGCGCAACAGCCTGGTGAATACACTTGTGCTCGGCTTCCATTTGAATACCGACGTACTGCCAAATCTGAACGTGCACAACGACCTCCTGCTCGAGGTCAACAGCCAACGAGAAGTCAGTGACGGTGACTTCTATCAGCCGAGCAGACGGCTGACGACGGTGGGTTATGTGGCACGGGCCGACTACACCTGGCACGTGGGCGACAATTTCACCTTCGGGCCCATGCTGAAGGGCATCGTGCGGCGCACGAAAGCCGAACTGCAGACGCTGAAGCAGGACACGTACACGATCACACCCATTTTCCGCGCAGACTACCGCCTCACAGGGAGTACGGTTGTGCGCGGTGGCGTGCTCGGTCTGCCCTTCCGCGAGATCCACAGGGACCAGGATCGGCCTTTCTTTGATCGCGACTCGTGGTATTACATCCTGCTGCTGGAGAATCTCGGCAACTATAGGGGCATCGATGTGAGCACGAGCATCGGCTTCGAGCGGGTTTTTGACCGCTATGTCTCTTCCCACCGTGTGTCGGCTGGTGCCGAGCGCTACTACATCCGCATGCGTGCCGGGTAGATGACCATGGGTACTCGCAAACATCTTCTCGGTGCCCTTGTGGCTGCCGTCACCCTCGTGGGAATCCCCGAGGCCCATGCCCATCTGCGTGGGCCTGGTGTCTTCCTCTACAGGCCAGGCGAGGGATATGACACCCACTCGCGCGAGCCCTATCGACACTGGCCACGATCCTATCTGGTGCGTCCGGAAGATCTCGTCTTTGACGAACTCGGTGATTTCGTCGTCGAAGGCATCGAGGTCTTCAGTCTGCGCGAATCACGAACGCTCGATCCTGAACCAGGGAGCGTCATCAACAAGAGTCGCTACTTCAGGGACTATCTCAGCCGTCTGTCAGTGGCGTCCGATTCCTATGGCGACTTCCACACGACCCTGGCTGTGGGTGATCAGATCCGGACGAAGTTCACGTCCCTTTCGCTGGATATGGCAGCCCTGAATGGGATCCGCTGGGATCTGAGTACGAAGAAATTCGATTTCACCCTCGTCAATTCCCGCCTGGACTATCCGATCTGGGATGTGGACGCCAACAATGACAACAAACAGCACAATGCCAGCGTCATTGGCACAAGGCCACCCTTCTTTGCCACCTATCTGCTGGGCTCGCACCTGCAGACGAGCATCGGCGCGCTGAATCTTGGCGCCCAGTGGGTGAATCAGTATCGAATCAACAGTCTGTTGGGGCGCAAGAAGTGGGATCTTCGTGGCGCCACTCCGGGAAACAGTTCAGAGATCGACTATCTGGTGGTGAAGTTTGCCGATGGATCCATCGACGATGACGGTGGCCCACGGGTCTATGATCTACAGGTCTACATCAATGGTGAACTGCGTCCCGAATTGAGGGTTCATCCTGACGCCGCTTCGGCATCGGGTCTGGACGACACACAGCGAATCGTTGTCACACGACATCACATGGAAACGATCGATCCCGCCTTCCCCAACGGAGACGAGGAGTTTCCTCGTGAATTCGGCATGGAGATTCCACCGTATGTGGAATTCATCAGTGGTCAATTGCCAGAGGAATTCCCGGGACAACAGGGCTATCTCGAGGCGCATGGCAAGCAGTATCTGCTGTATTGGGTGCCGCTGAGCACGGAAGACATCGACGGTGTTTCCTTTCGCGCCAAGGTGGGCAACGACTACAGGATCAGTCTATCTGAGGTGTATGCCAACGATCCATCGCGACTGCGCACAGGACGGACTCCGAGAGACCGGAATCGGGCGATGTTCTTCCAGGATGTGGCCCATTCTCGGGGCAAGGTGCAGGATCTGTCCAATCTACGGGTCGTGAAGTTCGACTACGGTCGACAGACCGGGCGGATGTTGGCCGGCGTGCATGCAGACATGACGGTGGAAAGCTTCACCTTCCGCGCCGAGTATGACATCAGCGCCGATTTTCGGCGTTATCCTGTCGAGTCAGGCGAACGATCCTCGCGAACCGGGCAAGCGTATTTCGTCAATGCCACGTGGCGCGGTGGGCAGGTTGACGTCGGTGGCGAAGTGTTCCACATGGATCCCCACTACGGCACGTCGCTCAGTATCCAGGACCCAGCTTATCAGAGCTTCGTCACGCTGCCCTTTTCGCCCCTGGACAGTGAAATCGACGGTGGGCTGAAGGGGATCGATGGGTTCAATCAGGCTGCGCTGAATGGGACACTCATCTTCGACACCGTAGAGGACAATGACGACAAGGACCGCTTTGCGGATCAGCACTACCTCCGCTCACGGCGAGATCTCGATGGGATCTTCCCGGGTTTGGATCTGGATCAGGATGGCAGACCCGAGACCAACAAGAACAACAATGGAATCCCCGACTATCTGGAGCCCTTCCTGCTGTACGGCGTCAACCCCGAGGAATACGACTACGGTGACGATCTGAACAACAACGGCGTGATTGACATCCGCGAGAATGACGCTGACGCCGACTATCCATACGATCTCGATCTGAAGGGTCTTCACCTGTTCGGTTCATTCCGCCCATGGGAGGGCGCAACCTTTACGCTCGGTCAATACATGACGGAGCAGATCGCCGCCGGTGGCCAGAACAACGTGACCTATGTGAAGGCGGTTTACGATCGCCAGATTCCGTTCTGGGGCCGTTTCCTCCTCATCGACTTCGCCAAGAAGGTCGAGGATGACATCCGTGACAATGTCTTCCTCTTTCCCCGGAACGCGACGTTCGAACTGCAGGAGGATGTGAGCGGTCGGTTTTCAGGCTCCGGACTCGGCGTGACCCTGATCGAAGATCCGCTGCAGATGAAGGACAGCTTCGTCAACACGGTCTACGCGGCCACCGACTTCATGGCGCTGGCGCCGATCGATCTTCACCTGAATGTCAAACATGAGTTCAACCATCAGTTCGGTCAGGACGGCGGCGAGTCGAGCCGGATTGAGCGGCTCACGTCCGTCATCAAGGGGCAGCTGCCCTATCACCTGAAGGGCAGATTCCGCGATGTCACGATCACGCCCCAGATCAAGGTGATGTCGCAGCGTCTGACGGATGACCGGTTCCCTGTTCCCGTCCTGCACGAGTTCGTCTTTTATCCCATCGTGCGTCTCAACTGGGAATTGACGCCGGTGACAAGCTTCCGCGCTGGTGCACAGGGATTCCCGTTTCTCAAGAGTCGCTCCCTCGACCTGGTGAACCCCGGCCGCGACTTCTCTACCCAGGACTACGTGGCCCTCATTGCCAACACCTTCACCTATCAGGGGTATGAGGTGAACTTCAATGCGGGTTACCAGATACAGAGACGCCAGTTCGATTCGGCGAAGCGCGCTGCTTCCGACGTGAACACCTCCATCTTTTTCTTCCGCTCCCTGGTCGGGTTGCGGCCGGTGAACTGATGGCTCGGTTCGACTTGAGATCGTGCGCCCTTGTGGCCCGCCCGGAACGCCGACCCACCGCGAGGGTACTGGCTGTTGCCCTGTTCCTCGCCAGCGCGACGGCACCGGCCGACGACAATGTGTCCTTAGGGCCGCGCACGGGCATCGACATTCCCGAGGTGGCGCGGGTGCAGCCCGATCGGATGTTCATGCGTCGTCCGTGGGAGCCGTATGAGAACTACGCGCATGCGGAGAACATGTACACGAACTATCCGACGATTCTGTCACCCTATCGCGATCCGAAGCAGATCTTCTACGGGCCCCTGGGGAATCGACTGGCCTATGGGCGCCCCGCCTACGACTGGGTGGAGACCAAAGGGCTCGGCGTGCAGGCGCGGGGATCCTCTTCACAGGCGATCACGGGTGATCTATACAATTATCCTGGTCGTGAGCAGACTACGTACCGCCGCTACTTCGAGGACGTACTCACCGTCTCGGAGCATACCAACCGCTGGTCTGCCGGAGTCACCATCGCGCAAGAACTGCGGGGACGATTCACGCCATTGACGCTCAAGGTGAATGCCTTCCCAGGATTTCGTCTGGACGTGAGTACGAAGCAGTCGGATTTCTCAGCGCTGTTTATGACACACCGAACGTATCGTATGGGCGCATTTCACCTGAAACGCAGCGTGGGTCTGTTGGACTTTGGTCTTACCTACGTGAATGCGCACGAAAGTTTCAGTGATCAGTATGGAAACGCGTTGTCGCGAGACGGCGTGTTGCGCCACAACCAGCCCTTCCCGGAGATCATCGCCGTCAAGTTTTCGGATGATTCGCCCGATGACAATCGGGCTGGCCCGCACATCGTGGACGTCAACATCAAGATCAACGGTGTCGTGCGAACGGACATTGTGCCGGATATCATCGAGCAGATCGGTGGTACGACTGAATCTTCCGTAGGCACCTTTGGCTCTCAGGGTCTTGTACGCAACACGTATGCGCAACTTGCGGCGGCGTTCACCTCTTCGGTTCCGACGCAGGCTGCGTATCTGCAGCATCGGATCAACGAAGCCCCTTTGTACATGGACTATCTATTCTTCCGCGATCTGCGGCAGAACGATCATGTCGACCTCGAGCGCCAATACGACACGTACTTCTGGCGCGGTGTGGAGTTTCCCATCAAGGAGGCTTGGCAGCTGGCCGCCAATATTGATCCGGAGGCCTCGACGAGCCGCAACTTCTACAAGGACAATGCGGACGAGATCCTGTCACAGGTCTTTACGCCCGAAGAAGTGCAGTCGATCCTGCTTCGCAACAACGCGCTCAATCACACCTTCCGGCCCCTCGAGCAGTCCTTCCGCTGGCGCACAGACGACCCCGGTCCCATCGAGGTCGCCGGCGAGGATTTCGTCGTCTACTATTTCAATCTTGCAGGAGAGGGCTTCATCGAATCCGTTTCGTTCGATGCCCTCGTGGCCAACGACTACAAGATCGAAGTGGGTACGGTTGCCAGGACACGAGAGGTCGATGCGAGTGACCCCTTGCAGGCGATCGACATACCCTACACGCAGCGGTACGCCAGGCCGACCCTGTACCGAGTCGTTGAACGTGCCCCTGGAAATGTGCAGGACAAGTCCAATCTCAGGCGTATCTCCTTCGATGTGGGGACCGAAACGGGCATGGAGATTTTCGGGTTCGATTTCAGCACGAACCTCTTTGGCCTGAAGATCGATGGGGAATACGCAAGAACTCTCCATCACCATCGTTATCCCGACGGTGTGCCCGGTCCCGATCCCAGCACGCCAATTCGTGCGGGCAAAAAATTCGATACCGACGGTGAGGCCTACTATCTGGTCGTGCGCAAGGAGCACGAGCGCTTCGATTGGGGGGCCGAGTATTTCCACATGGGGCCCGACTATTCGACAGAGCTTCTAGTACTCGGAACACCAGCTGTGCCGCACTTCAACAGCACCGTCCGCCTGATGATGGTGGACGACAACGACGACAATGATCGTTTCCCCGACTCCTGGTTCCAGCAGTATATCGCCGGGTTCGTCAACGAGGGTGTTGATGCCGATGGTGTCTTTCCGGGCAAGGACGAAGACGGTGACGGCCGGCCCGACACAAACAAGAATGGCAACCGGCTCCCTGACTATCTGGAGCCCTTCCTCATGTACAACGTGGAGTCAGACGACTTCGTATACGATCTGGACCTCAACAACAATGATCGGCCTGACGGACGCGAAGACGACCCCGAACCCGACTATCCCTATCCCGAGGACCTGGAAGGCATTCACGTCATCGGCACCTACCGATTCCGTCCACAACTAGGACTCACCCTTGGACGACTAGACTCCCGTCAGCAGGCCGGGGGTGGCGAGAACGTGATGAACTACGGGCGTCTCACCTGGACCGGTCGTCGACAGGGTCTGGGCGAGCTCAATATTGAGAACACGCTGAAACGCGTTCACGACTCGGTGCCAGATCGCGTCCTGGTCTCGTCTGATTTCAGTCGGGGTGCTTTCGGCAAGGTGCATCTGGCTGGCTTCGGATATCAGCAGCAGTTCGACCTGAATCTGATCGAAGACGATCTCAACTACCGAAACAGCTGGGCAAATCGTTTCTACGCCCAGGCGCGTCTCAGTCCTGTGAGGGGTCTGAGTATGTATCACAATTTCCGTTACGAGTTGAATCACCAACTGCGCGGTCGACTCGACGACGGCACCTTCCAGCGTCGGAACGACATTCGCTCACTGAGTTCGGTCCATCGTATCGATTACACGTGGAAGCCAGATCGCAGCAAGTGGGAAGTTGTGCCGGCCCTCAAACTGCTGTTTCTCAACCGGACCCAGGATATCGTCGAGGTGCCTCTCGCGGACGAGACGACGGTCATCCCTATCGTCAAAGCGAGTTATCATCTGACGCCCAAAACGACCTTCCGTGCCGGCGCCCAGGGACTGCCCGGGCTGAAGTATCGCGTCAAGGATCATGGCAACAACTGGAATAGCTTCGAGCAGGATGTCTACGTGCTGATGATGACCAATCGGTCGGACTACTTCGGCTACGAAATCGTCACGAACTTCGGCGTGACCCTCGACCGCCGAACTTACGATGATCCCTTCCGTGGGGCGGACAACACGGACATTCTGGCGACGTTCATGCAGATTGTGGCAGGAGCCCCTCAGTTTTGAACCGACGAATCTCGACACAGGCAGCAGGGCTGCACACGACGTGCTTGATGCTGTGCACACTGTTGCTGTCCGGATTGCTGGCAACCCCTCCGGTGCAAGCTCAAGAGGACGTGTTTGCCCAGCGGAAGACCGGGTCTCGCCGGCAGGCCATTGTTCTGTCCGCCCTGTTCCCGGGGATGGGCCAGTTGGCGACGGACCGCAAGATTGCAGGGTCGATCCTCCTGATCGCTGAACTCACCTCTCTGGCCACGGCACTGACGGCGAACGAGAACTACAAGACCCGTCTCGACAACTTCCAGCGGCAGAAAGCCGAATACGAGTTGATGGCCAGTGGCAACAGCCAGTTCGACGTTGCAGAGGCTCGATGGCGCCAACTGCAGCAAGATGCCGATGACCTGGACAACCTCGGTCTCACACGACGGGTCTTCACCGCCGCCGCTGTGGGTATCTACGTCTACAATCTGGCCGATGTCCTCATGGCAGATCGACCGAGCTCGACTGCCGATAGTGGCTGGCGTCTGCGTGCCCTTCCAGCCATGCAGGATGCCCCTGCCCGCCTCGTGATTGCGAGCAGGTTTTGACGGGCAAGAACAAACGCGTGATGCGCAGATCCCGTTGGCTATTGTTGGCCGCGCTGTCTCTGATCGGCACGTCTTGCGGTGACGATCACAGTCTGCCGGCGAAGTTTCACGACGATCGCCTCGAAAGTCCTCAAGGATTGACGGCGACGCTGGCAGATGAGGGTGTGGTGCTGGAATGGACCATCAACACTTCTGCGCAGGTCGCCTACTATATCGTCACCCTCGCCGAAGGCACCACGGGAGCTGAGTGGAAGTTAACCGCGCCAGCACCTACGCAGACCCATACGGTAGAGTTCGCGTGGACGGACTCCTTCTACACATTTCGGGTGGAAGCAGTGGACGCCACCGACTTCGTAAGTGAGAGCTCCAACCTCGACACCGTCTTCATCTCCGAGTGATGAAGGTGAGAACGAGGGACCCAGGACACAGCCGATGGCAAGACTGATGACCGAATCCAATCCCGCACGCTTCCAGGCTCCGTCTGATGAGCTGAAGCTTGGGCGTCTCTTCAGAGACACGCGCAAGGTGGCCTACGTCGCCTACGCGCTGGCCACCGGGATCGTTGCGTCCGCCTTCGGCTACTTCATGCTTTTAGAGGAAGAGGGACCGGCGCCGAAGCCGATGGCGATGGAGTTCATCATCCAGAAACCGCAGGCCAAGAAACCCTTCCGCATGCGCAAGGCGCAGGTGCAGAAGCGGCAGATGACTAGGCGGCTAACCACCTCACGACCGAAGATCGCCCGCACGCCTCCCCGTGCCATCCGGCGTGCCGACGCCCTGGGTGGCGTGGCCACCTTTGCACATCAGATCGATGTCGGCGCCAGTGTCGGTGTGGGGACGGTGACTCCCCAGGTTGCGGCGATGCAGATCCGCAGCTCGAAAGACCCCGAGAATCGCATCAGCATGCAGGAGGAATTCCTGGACCTGAGCGCTTTGGATACGGGGAAATACCGTGGTATGGTCATCCAGGACCCCAACGATCGAACCAATATCCGCGGCTTCGTCTATCTCGCCCTTGCATGGGGCAACGACCTGCAGCCGGATGCGCCGCGCTCGGTGTCCAAGCTGGCCGAAGGGATCAACACCTACACGGGCATCCAGGCGAAGGTGGCGGATCACATGTTTCTCGATTCGCCCGAATTGTTCAAGACGCCCTTCGTCTATATCACGGATCAGGACGGCTTCGAACTCACGGACAAGGAGATCGAGAGCCTCGGGCAGTATATGCGAAGTGGTGGATTTGTCTTCGCCGACAACGATCGTCCCGACTTGAATTTCGGACCCGCCGAGGCCTCTCTCCGATCGATGTTTGGCCAGGCCCTCGGCCGTGAGGGCAAGCTGACCCGCATTCAAAACAGCCATGCTATCTACCACAGCTTCTTTGATCTGGATGGGCCACCCGTAGGCGGTGAGTATCTGAGTGTCCGCGGCAATCCGGACATCTTCTACTTGAATTCAAATGAGTCGACGGACGTTTACTATCAGCCTGACGAGGTCGGGTTTCTTGAAGGCGTCTTCGTCGATGGGCGACTCGTCGCCGTGTACTCGGACATGGGTTATGGAAGTATCTGGCAGGATGAATTCGAGAACGAGCCCCAGCTTCGGATGGGCGTGAATCTCGTCGTCTTCGCCTTGACGCAGGAAGGCTCGATCGCACAGCAGCAGATCGATTTCTATACGGAACTCACGGAGTAGGGTACGAGCAAGATCCGACCAATCACCTCCTGTAGGTAACAAGGAGCAGTCGAGATGTGGGAAATCATACAAAGCGGCGGACCGATGATGGTGCCGCTCACCATCTGTGCAGTCATGGGCATCGCCTACACGATCGAGCGAGCGTGGGTCCTGAAGGGCATGCCCAAGCCTGAGCAGGCCAAGTCAGAGCTCGAGAATCTGGAGGCGGCCTTGCTGCGTGGCGGACAGGAGGCCGTGGTCGAACAGTGTCGTCAGGGCAAGGGGGTACTCAACTATGTGTTCTCTGCCCTGCTCAAACGGCACACAACGTTGATGATCGAGCAACGCGAGTTTCAGGCGACGCACGAGGAAATCGTGAATCTTGCCGAAAGTGCCGGTGGTGGAGATATGGGGCGCTGCATGGTCATGCTGCGCGAACTTGAGGACCTGAAGTCCGAACTCGTGGTAGAGACGGAAGAGGCGGCACGGGAGTATCTGGGCAAGAATCTTGTCGTGCTGTTCACAATCGGGAATATCAGCCCTCTGCTCGGTCTGTTGGGCACGATCATGGGTATGATCATTGCCTTCGAGTCGATCGCCGTTGCCGGGGCGGGTGATCCGAGAGTCGTCGCCGGCGGTATCTCGCAGGCACTGGTCACGACCGCATCGGGTCTCATCGTGGCGATTCCTTCGATCGTGATCTATCGATTTCTTGCTCGCTGGGCCGATCGCTCGCTGAAACAGGTCGAAGTCTACGGCCATGCCTTTGCGAACACGTTGATCATGTCCTCTCGGGACGAAACCAGCGCCTGAGGGCGACCGGATATGGCCAGGCATCGCCAGGAACACGGCAAGAGCTTCGCTGACGAGACCGAACCGGATCTCACGCCGTTGATCGACTGCGTGTTTCTGTTGCTCGTGTTCTTCATGGTTACCACTGTATTCCTGCAGGCCAAAGGGCTCGACGTCGACCTACCCGCCCCGAGCGAAGCCGAGGAAGAACAGAAGAAGGACATCAATGTTGTCTTGGGTGCCGACGGGGATATCCAGATTGGTGGTGAAGCGGTTGATGCATCGGCTCTTGCCGATCGATTGACGGCGGCGATGGAAGAGGCCAACAACGAGAACATCATCATTCGAGCAGATGAGAAATGTCACCAACGGCACGTGGTGTTTGTCGTGGACACGGCCAAGGGCGTAGGCGTACAAGGGATCGCCTTCGTTCGCGTGCAGGAAGAATAGGGCATGGCGACGCCAATCAGTCAGCACGAGGAGCAGGACCTCAATCTCACGCCGATGATCGACTGCGTGTTCCTGTTGCTGGTGTTCTTCATGGTTACGACCGTCTTCAAGCAGCCGTACAGCTTGCAGGTCGAGCTGCCTGAGGCCCAGCAGGCTCACCAGGTCGAAGAGAAGAAGCTGGTTTGCTCCATCACTGCAGACGGCCGCATGGAGATCAACCGAGAGCCGGTGACCAAGGCACAACTGCAGCAAGTACTGTCACATCACAAGCAGCAGACAAGGAGTCTGACGCTGATCGTGCGGACGGACAAAACAACCGAACATGGCCACCTGCTGGATCTGTTAGAGGTCGCCAAGGGAATGGGCATCGAAAAAGTGGTTCTCGCCACAGAAGACAAGGAGGTCGAGTTGTGAGTGTTGCCAGTTGGGTAGGGGTTCATGAAGGGCGGACGGAGCGATGACACTCAAGTCTGTGCTGCAGATCTGCATTGTGTTTGCCATTCTTGCAGGGGCCATTCTCTATTCGAACCAGAAGGAGCAAGAGAAAGAGGACGTCGCCGAACTGACGAAGGAGCTCGTCGTTCTCGACAAGTCAAGGGTGGACGGTCTGACGATTGAAACGGCTGCCGGCGCCGTTGTCCTGCGCAAGGTGGACGGCACATGGAAGATCCTCGAGCCGCTTCGGTTGGACGCAAGTGCTGGCGCCATCGAGGGCGTTCTGGCAAACCTGGAACGCGCCCATCTGAAGAAATTTCTGCTTCTGGACGAAGGGGAGGAAACCGAGCGGCTTACCGAATACGGTTTGATCCCCCCCCATGTCAGAGTGATCGTGCAGGTCGAGGGCAGTGTTCTTGATACCATTGATTACGGCAACAGCCCGCTCAATACCTATGTCTATGTGAAAAGAGCCTCCCAGCAACGCGTCGGCATGACCGAACTCTACCGGCGCACCGGAGTGGACAAAGATCTGTTTGAATTGCGCGAGAAACGGGCCCTCAGGTTCGAAAAATCGGCTGTCACGTCCGTTCGCATCACCCGGCCGAGTCTCACGATCGAGATTGCCAGAGATGGGGACAGCTGGCGTCTACAGCAGCCTTCGGAAGGCCCCGCTGACGGTGGACAGGTCGATTCGGTCCTTTCACGTCTGAGTGCCGCGTTCATGACCTCCTTCGATGACGCGCCGGCGAGCCTGTCCTCCTATGGCCTTGATACTCCCACTCTACAGGTCGATGTGCATGCCCAGGGCGCAGATGGATCGACGACCACTCACACACTGTCAGTCGGCGATGTAGCCGCGAGCGGCCATTATGCGAAGAGTGAATCGGCACCCTACGTCTTCACCTTGGACAGTTCCTTCGTGCAGGGCATGCCCACATCCGATTTCCGCCTGGGTCCCAAGAAGCTCCTGGATTTCCAGAGAAAGACCGTGGACCGAGTTGAGTTTATCTATCCAGATCGCTCGATTCTCTGCGTGCGTGACAACAACGCATGGGTTGCCGCCTCACCCCCAGGTCCTATCGATGGCAATGAGATGGAGGCGATCCTGTTTACCATGGAGCAGTTGGAAGCGGTAGCCTTCACCGAAGGCTCACAGAGCCTCCGGACCCCAAGCCTCCGTGTTCGAGCGTGGGCAGCATCGGAGATCGTCGCCGATCTCTCCCTTGGACAGGTTGAAGGCGACAGAGTGCACGCAAGGGGTAGCCTCATTGAACGCGGTACTCTGGTCGAGAAAGCGGAAGCTGATCGGTTGATGCCGGAGCGGATCTTTGTCGGCGAGTAGGACAAGGGATAGCAACGATGACGTACAAAGACGACAGAAGACGCGCCGACGCGGGATCACCGCTGCTGTCGTCACCCTTGTCACTGGTGGAGCTGCCATCTACGGGCTCTGGATCCTTCCTCAGGAAGAACTCGCCGAGGCTGTGTCCCTGGTGGAGAAGGGCAACGCGCTGCTACAGGCAGGACAGACGATGAAGGCCATCGACCACTACAGCCGTGCCATTCAACTGGACGCCGGATCGGTGCTGGCCCACAACGGCATGGGAATGGCGTATCGGGGGGCGGGCAACTTTCCGAGGGCCGAGCAGTTTCTTCGAAAGGCGCTCTCGCTAGATCCTGCCGCCGTGGAGACGTACAACAACCTCGCCATCGTCTATGCCGAGGGTGGCAGGCTCCGGGAATCGGAAGCCACGTACCGGAAAGCACTGTCCGTCGATTCCACGTCGGCTGTGATGCGCTTCAATGTCGGTGCCTTCTATGCCCAAGTGGGCTCGTATTCGCAGGCGGCGGAGCAGTACAAACGCGCCATCGAGTTGCGGAGCGATCTGTATCAGGCCCACAACAACCTGGCGCTGGCCTATATCGCTCTGGGCAACACGGCGGAGGCGATCGCCGAGTTCGAGGCTTCCATTCGACTGAATCCACACCAGGGGCGTGCCTACTACAACCTGGGCCTGGCCCGCGAGGAGCAGGGCAACTACGAGGTGGCTGCCGACTTGTATCGCAAGGCACTCACCAACCGGATGGGTAGTCCTGATGTCCACTATCATCTCGGGGTGGCTCTCGAGGGAATGCGTGATCTGGTCTCGGCGAAGCAGCATTTCGGCACGGTCTTGTCTCTTGATGCCTCCCACAAGGAAGCTCACTACCGCCTTGGGGTGATCGCGGCGAAGGAGAGAAGATTCGACGACGCCGAGGTTCACTTCACGGCGGCCATCGACATCGATGCACAGTTCGCCGACGCTCACTACAACCTGGCTCGTCTGTTGTTCAAGCAAGGCAAGAGTGATGCCGCCATGCGCGAGATGGAACTCTTCAAGAGTCTGAGTGCTTACAACAAGGAAGTGGAGAGCCTCGAGCGGATCCTCCTCTACCTACCCAGGGACGCCAAGGCCCATCTCGAGTTGGGACACGTGCACCGGAAGTACGAGCAACACGACAGGGCCCTCGAAGCCTATCGCACGGCTCTGTCCATCCGGCCGGGTTTTCGGGATGCCCAGCAAGCGTTGACCGAGGCGCTCGAAGTCACAGAGGCTCTGTGATGTCAATCCACGTGACAGCAGGAGGCACTTTCCCATGGGACTGTTAGGACTTGCCATCGTCAGTATCTCGATGAGCGTCGCTTACATCGCCAGGGATGTGCCGACGAGCGACTTCATGCTCTCCACCTTCCAGGCCGGACAGAGTTTCTATTCCGAGGGTGCCTACGACCAGGCGATCGACAAATACCGCAGCGTCGGCGAGGAGCGCAGCGTTCTTCTGGACGACAGCGAAATCATCGTCGTCGTCGGTGAGGTGGAAGCCACCGTCAAGGATGCCGCCATCTACCAGGTTGGCAACTCGTATTTCAAGATGTTCGAGGAGGCGACGCAGGCTGCTGAGGGCTTGAGGGACAAGGACGAAAAGAGCCGGCGTCTGGCGCAGGCGGAAGAATACCTCGAGGAAGCGGTCAGCTTCTTCTCTCGCGTCGAAGAGCAATCCGACTCTGACGAACTGCGTGTGCTGGCGCAGGGTCGCATCATGACCTGCTTGTACAGCGCTCGCCGCTTCGAAGATGTGATTCGCGAAGGACGCGAGTTTGTCGAGCGTTTCCCAAGCCATCCGTATGTCGTGGAAGCTCTCTACAACATTGGCTGGTCCTACTATGAACTCAAAGACTACGACAAGAGCATTGGCGCCTTCACCGAACTGACGCAAAGCTTCGAGTCAGGTTTCCAGGTGAGCCGAGCGCTGTTTCAGATCGGTGAGTGTTACTACGACCAGAAGCGCTACGCAGAGGCCATTCCACACTATCAGGCCCTTGTGGACCAGGCCGACATCAGTGAGCTCACCGAGCAGGATGTTCAGCGAATGCAGTTCGAGAAGGTCGCTGGTCTGGTCGACGAAACGGAGTACGAACTCACTGCCAAGGCGCAGATCCGCATCGGCGACAGCCACAGTCAACTGGGAGACTTCGACAAGGCCGAAGACGCCTACCATACGGTGACCAACGTGTTCTCGCAGGAACGACGTCTGGTTGAGAAGGCGTACCAAAGTCTTGCGGACATGTATTTCTCGAGTCGCCTGCTGACGCGATGTGTGGGTGCGTATCGAGAGGCGATCGACAACGCCACCAGCAAGACCTTCCAGGCACGGATGCAGTTTCAGCTGGCCCAGCGTTATACAGAGGCGAGCCGCGAGTGGGGGGAAGATCTATACGACGACGCCATCCGTGAGTTCAACGTCTACTTAAAGGCCTACGGCGAGGTCGCCAGTTCGGCGGGTTACTCTCTTGCCAATACGTATTACGAGATCGGCCAGGTCCACTACGCCAAGGCGGAACGTTTCGCGGCCCAGGGCGCGCAGGACCAGGCGATGGACGCCTATGGAGCGGCTCTGTCCTCGTACTCCACGCAGCTGGAAGATCATCCTGAGGCGGCCTTCGACATGGCGGCTCGATTTAATGCGGCTCTTTGCCGGCAGATGCTCGGGGGAGATACGCAGGATGAGGCCATCGAAGGGTTCAGCCAGATCATCGCCGAAGACCCCGATGGGCCCTATGCCATCAGCTCACAGTTCCAGCTTGCCCGCATCCAGCTCGGCCAGGGGCAGCATGATGAGGCGACGACCACGTATTCTCAGATCATCGCGGCCACGAGTGATTCAAATCATCTGGATGTGGCTCACTTCGAACTGGGACTGGTTCGAGCGCAGGCCAAGGACCTGACCCAGGCGGCCGAGCACCTGCTACAGGTACGCCAGGGAGCTCCCCAGTATTCACTTTCGAGATTGGAAGCGGCACGCAGCTTCGTCAGCCTCGCCGATTTCGACCAGGCCCTGTCGGTTCTTCGGCAAGGCATGGACGTGGCCCAGAGCGACAGCGAGAAAGCTCAGTACTGGTATCTGACCGGGAAGGCCCACGTTGGTAAGCAGGACTACTCAAATGCCATAGACGCGTTCTCCAACACTCTTCGTGTCTCGTCGGATCCGCTGCTCCAGGAGATCGCCCGCTACGACCGGGGCACGAGTTACACGCGGTTGGAGATGTATGCCGAGGCTGTCGAGGATCTGAAACTTCTGACGGCGTCGGAGAACGAGCGAATTCGCGGGGCTGTGCAGAGGATGCTCGGCATGGCCTATCTGCGACTGAACGACCAGCAGGAGGCCTTGCGAAGTTATTCTGAACTTGCAGCTACGTCTCAGAATCTGTCCGAACGTGCGGACTACCTGATTCTGATTGTTGAACTCTACATGGAGCTGGAGCAGTACGACGAAGCCGTCTCCACCGGTCGGCAGATTCTGGCCCTTGACCTTGGCGATGACAAGGGAGGCCGAGAGTATTCGGTCCGAGAACAGACGCACTTTCTCATCGCCGAGAGTCTGCACAGCAGTGGCAACTACGAGGACGCCGTTTCCGCCTACATAGAAGGGCTCAGCCGATATCCTGACTCGTTCTATTCTCCAGATATGTCCTATGCGCTGGGTACTTTGTACTTCCAGATGGATCGTCTGGATGAGGCGGCGGACACCCTGACCGACTTCGTCGCACGATTCGGTGACTCACCGAACGCGCTGTATGGACTCTACTATCTCGGCTACGCCCATTTCAGCTTGCGCGATTTCGACAAGTCCCGAGACGTATTCGCCGATCTCGCCGAGAGATTCCCTGATTCAGAGGTTGCCGCGGAAGCCATGATGCGGGTCGCGGAGAGTGCCTTCAATCTGAGTGAGTTTGACCTCGTGATCGGTGTCTACAAGGACGTGCTCACCGCGTATCCAGACGCGCCATTCCTCGACGAGGCGACATACAACATGGCCTGGGCCCATTACGAAGCCCAGAATGAAGAGGAGTTTATCAGCGGTCTGCGCCGTCTGCTCAATGGGTTTCCGAAGAGTGAATTCGCCCCGGATGCCCGGTTTACCCTCGGGGATCACTACTTCAACAAAGAGCAGTATCAGGAGGCCCTCAATGAGTATCAGCTCGTATTGCGGGACCACGGCGATTCGAAGATCGCCGGTGAAGTGCCGGAAGTGTTGAAGAATGTCCGTGAGATTATCGCATATGGCGAGTACGAAGAGGCGATAGCCATCTTCAGTGTGGCCTTGGGGCTCGACAAAGAAGACAAGAAAGCCGAAGCGTTAGAGAAGTTCCGAGAGGTCGTGCCCATGTTCGTCAATCTGATGGAGAAGTACCCGGGCACGGAAGTACAGGTCGGAGCCCTGAGCAATCTTGGTGTTTGTTATGAGTTCCTGAACCAGTGGC
Source organism: Gemmatimonadota bacterium (assembly GCA_002712305.1). GTDB lineage: Bacteria > Latescibacterota > UBA2968 > UBA8231 > UBA8231 > UBA12574. Next base: position 55,505 of record PATE01000036.1, read on the forward strand.
AGGACGCGGTACAGACCTACGACAAGGTGATCGAACTGTTCGAGGCCCAGGAGGCGAGCCAGGAGGCGTATCAGTTCGCCAAGGGGCATCGCGATTGGATTGTGACCTCTCGGCTCTGAGGGTCACAGGTTTGCGTGAGAAAGGGAAGTCATGAGTTTTTTGCGGAAACGGGTGTATCAGGCCCCGTTGAATCGTCTTGGGAATCGTCTTGGGCATTGCATGGGGATTGGTTTGGGTCTTCTTGCGGCGGGCTGCATCATCTTCCCACCGAAGATCCACTACAACTCCTACATGCAGCCATCGGAACTCTCGAGCGATGTGGAGTCCTATCGAACTGAGGAAGATGGTTCGGTCTCCTACGTCGCAGAAGGACTCCGGGTCAATGTCGACTATCTCACCGACGCCGAGCTGAATGCGCTGCTTCCCGAGGATTCGCAGAGAGAAGAGTATTCGACCAATCCGTACACCTACGGTGATGAGGTCGAAGGAGACGTCGGTTACGTCCCCAATCGGTTCTCCGTCTTTCGTGTCAGTGTCTTCAATCAGACCTTCGCGAAAGTCGAATTCGATCCACTCGAGGTCGATCTCCTGACCGACCAGGGCGAATCCTTGCACGCCTATGGCATCCCGTCTACATCTCCGAACCAGAGTTTCGAGCGTTACTACCGAGGGCTCCGCGGACAGAGTGGCAACGAGTTCTACCGATTCGAGGTCCGCATGGGACACGTGCGCAGCCTTGGTTATGCCGAAGACCAGCCCATTTTCAAGGGCGAAAGCTACAGCGGCTTGATCGTCTTCGATACGCTGAATCCGCAGGTCAAGAAGGTTCGATTCGTGTTGCCGCAGTTTGCCCTCAAGTTCGATGAGTTTGGTCGTGTGATCGAGTCCATCGATTGCCACTTTGATTTCGACCGCCACATCGAGAAGTGGACGGTCGAGGAACATGCGAGCGCCGGTTCTCCAAGCCAATAGTTCCCACGGGCGCCGGTGGCGCTTGTCGAGGCTCCTGACGGCCGTCCTGATTCTGCATGTCCTGCCCGCTGGCGCGATTCAGCGTGGTGATACCGTGGCGATTCTCCCTTTCGAAGATCACAGTGATTTTCCGGGCACGTGGGACATCCGTCGTGGTCTCGCGGAGAAGCTGGCGATCTTCATGGCCGACACACTCGGTCTGGTGGTGCTGTCTCACGACACGATCGCGGCCGTTGTGTCAGCCAGCGGCGAGGCTCACCAGTCCATCGATCAAGCGCGGGTCGTCGGGCAATCTCTATATGCCGATTTTGTGCTGACCGGTGACATTGTGGATTTCTCGATCAGACGATTCTCTGTCGGGAATCCCTCTCTGGGTGGCTACGCCTCCTACACGGCGCTGGTGGACCTCGAGACACGCCTTGTGCGAGTTTTTCCCGGTGCAACACAGGTCGAGGCCTTTCGTGGCATGGCCGAAGAGGAAGCCGACGATCTGGGCCTGACACTGATGGGAAAACCGACCGAGACCGCCGCGTTGCATAAGCAACTGAATGATGTCGTCTTCGGGAGCGATGTGTTCGCTGCTACGATCATCGGCAAGGCGACCCAACGGTCAGTGCAGCAGATTGTCGACGGGCTCTCCGCCCGGGTTCTGAATGAGAACCTGGTGCTGAAGCAAGGGGCGAAGATCTTGAGCCTGGAAGGTGAAGAGGGGTTCGTAAACCTGGGGATTGCGGACAAGGTCGAGGCGGGCCACCGTTTTGACATCTATTCCAGAATCGACAGCCAGCGAGTGGGTGCCATCCAGGTGGTCGTTCCCCTCGCGGCACACCTGTCGCAGATACGAATTACCGACGGGGCGCAACAGATTCAACCTGGAGACCTGTTACGGGCCCCGGTAGGTCGGTGACATGCGTCGACGGTGTATTCCGGCAGCTCTGCCGACGACAAGCTCACTCACATGGATCATCCTCGGCTGCTCGCTGGTCGCGGCTCCTGCACTTGAGGCGACCGTCACTTTCGTCGATGTGGCCTACGAGGCTGGCGTCAATTTTCGCTACACCCACGGCGGCACGGGGCAGAAGTTTTTCATCGAGACTATGGGGCCCGGTTGTGCGTTTCTGGACTACGACGGGGACGGCGAACTGGACATCTACGCCGTGAATGGCCACACCTTGAAACCCGGTGCCGAAGTCGTGGAGACGAATCGGCTCTTCCGAAACAAGGGCGACGGGACATTTACCGATGTGTCCGTTGCTGCCGCAGCTGACGATCGAGGTTATGGAGTCGGGGTTACGGCAGCTGACTACGACAACGACGGGGACACGGATGTCTTCATCAGCAACTATGGCGCGAATGTCCTCTACTCTAATTCCGCAGATGGACGGTTTCGCGACCACACGATCGCCGCCGGTGTGGGGGACCAAAGGTGGGGCACGGGATGCACCTTTCTCGACATCGACAACGATGGTCTGCTCGACCTCTACGTGGCCAACTACCTCGACTACACCCTCGATGAGCCCGGGAAAGATCTGACGCCCTACGTGGTTGCCGCCGGCGATACGCTGAGAATGGATCTGCGGGCCTATCCGAGTCCGGACAACTTCGATGGGGCAGCAGACGTCCTCTATCGCAACGTTGGTGACGGCACCTTTGTCGATGTGACCGAGAAGGCGGGGGTTCTCAATCCTGATGGCAAGGGCATGGGTGTCGTCGGTGGAGACTACGACGGCGACGGTTTTGTGGATATCTTCGTCGCCAATGACCAGCGTGCGAACTTTCTGTATCGGAACGGTGGGGATGGCACGTTCACCGACATGGCGCTGATCGCCGGTGTCGGATACAGCGGCGATGGACGGATGGAAGCCAGTATGGGGGCCGACTTCGGTGACTACGACAACGACGGCTGGCTCGACCTCGTCGTGCCCAACTTCCAGCGCGAGCCGACCAGCGTCTATCGCAATGAAGGCGACGGGATGTTCGCCTACGAGTCGTCGCGATCCGGCATCGGTCGTGGGTCATTGGCCTTCGTCGGATGGAGCACCGCCTTCTTCGACTATGACAACGACGGCTTTCTCGATGTCTTCATCGCCAATGGGCACACGCTGGACAACATCGAACTCTTCGACGCGTCAGCTACCTACCCCCAGCGCAACCAGCTGTTCGCCAATCGTCACGATGGCACCTTCCAGGACGTCAGCGATCAGGTGGGTCCGGGGATGGCCACGTCCAAGGTCAGTCGCGGCGCCGCCTTTGGCGATTACGATCAGGATGGCGATATCGATATCTTCGTCGTCCATTCGAAGAAGGCCGCCGATCTGTTGCGCAACGAAGGCGGCCATCGCGCGGGACACTGGCTGCACGTGCGGGTTGTGGGCGTGACCAGCAATCGCGATGGTATCGGCGCGAGGGTCGAGATTCAGGCAGATGGTCTGAAACAGATCCGCGAAATCAAGGCGGGATCAGGGCTGTACGGACAGAACGATTTACGAGCCACTTTCGGACTCGGAGGCAAGACTCAGATCGATCTGTTGCAGGTGAGGTGGCCAAGTGGTGTTGTAGATCGAATTCACAATCTCCCCGCCGATCAGATGGTCGTCGTCATGGAAGGCGAGGGATGTGTTGTCGAGAGCCAGAGCGAGGGTGGCGATTGAAAGACGCTGCGTTCTGGCTCAGATTTCCCTGAAAAGGAGCTTCTTCATGAGGATTCGCGCGACCATTCCGGCCGTGCTCTGTCTGACCGCTCTGTGGGCCTTGCCCATCAGCGGTCAGGTCTCTCTTTCCAAGAGTGAGCGCGACGGCCAGCCCGTATATGTCATCGAGAACAAATACGTACGAAGTGAGATCGCCTATACGCGGGCAAGGTCGCCTCTGAGCTACTTCGACAAGATCACGCAAGTAGAGCAACTGAGGCAGTTGGCGCCCCTGAATGGGAATCACGGCAAACACACGGGTCACGGCGGTGTTGCCGAAGCGGTTCCATGGACAGGTGGTTCACCGTACATGGGGTATCTGTGGACACAGCCCTGGGAAATGACGGCGCGGACGTACGACGACCACGTTGTGCTGACGGGTGAGATCACCTTTCCCTATCCCGATCCGGTGACAGGTCGTCTGTGCGAGTTGAGATTTCAGAAAACGATGACCGCCTACGAGGGTTCAACGCGTCTGAAGATGGACTATCACATCCAGAACGTGGGAGACCGTCCGGCGCGATTTCAACACTGTGTCCACGGCAGTCCGTGCGTCGGGGGCACGTGTGACGACGGTGATTACTTCTTCGCCCCGGGAGATCGCAGCTGGGTCGTGTGGAGCAGCCTGTTTCCGCAACTCAAGATCCCCGACCAGTCGTGGCACTCGTGGCCCTTTGACGAAGCGGTGGATTTCACCGAGACCGACGCAGAGGGTGGGCTCCAACTCTTCGTACCAGCTCGCTGGGGTGTCATGGGGGACGACAAAACCAAGGAAGTGATGGCCATGGTCAGTTCCCCTGTGACGGTGGGGGGCACGCGTGAAATTCCCGTGTATATGGGATACACCCGTGGTCGTGGGAACTACTATCTGGAACCCTCCCTCACAAAACATATCTCCAATCACGATGACCGTTGGGAGCGCGAGGGGTACTCTGTCGATCTGGAGCGGGGCGAAGCCTGCGTCTACACGGTGGACATGGCCATGTTCCACGGTGTCTCGAAAGAGCAGGTGATGGATGTCCACAGTCTGACAGGCGACTATCTGCTGTTGTCGGCGCCAACGGTGAAGGTGGACTCGAAGAGAGCCCGCATCGATGTCGCCATCGCGGTAACGGGCGATGCACGATTGTCCGTCGTCGAGGCATCGACGGGTGAGGTTCTGTCGGCGACAGATCTGACACCTGGCAATGTGCAGAGCATCAAAGAAGAGGTTTCGCTCTCCAGCGCCGGTGCCGAGGTGAACGTGTTGCTCACCAACGCGGCGGGAGAACAAGTATTGGTAGGAGGTACAGACGGTTAATGGCCTTTCGATCGAGAAACTACCCGCCTGAACACGGGATTCTCATTCCCCTGGCACATCAGAGACGGGTCATCAGAGATCTGCTCGGCAGCACGGCGATGCGCGCCTCCGATGCCGACTATCTTGCCGATCGCCTGGTGACCAATGATGGCCGCTGTCTATACAGCCACGGGAGTCGACAACTTCCGCACTACCTCGAGAATCTGAATGGCGGCAATGTCAATCCTGACCCCGACGTGCAGGTCGTATCCTCCTTTGGTGCCACGGCTCGTGTCGATGGCGATGGCGGTCTTGGCTACATGGCGTGCCGAGTGGGGATGGAGAAGGTCCTGGAGCTCACTGAGAAGTTCGGCACGGGAAGCTGCACGACGGGCAACCACTTTCACGTCGGTTCCGTGGGCACATGGACGCGGATGGCCGTGGAGAAGGGATACATCGGTATGGCCATGTCGGCGCACCGAAATCGCCTCGACCCGAACCAGATGATCACCCGGCTACCGAATGCTTCGCCTCTCAGTTTCGGGTTTCCCGCAGGCGACCAGCCTCCGCTGATCCTTGACATGGGCAGCAACATTCTCCCCGATGATGAGGATCTGATGGAGAAGATGCCGCACGGCTATTTCAAGGCGATCGGCCTGTCCGCGAGCGTGCAGGCCATCTCTGGGATCCTCGCGGGGATCTACCGGGAGGAACTGACCCCTCCCAAAGGGAAATGGACGGCGAATCAAGGCGCCTTTCTCTGCGCCTGGGATGTTCGAGCCTTCATGGACATCGACGAATACACGGAAGAGATGGATCGATTCACTGCGGGGGCGCGAAAGATGCAGCCCCTTCCCTATCTGAGCCGTGCCGAGCTCCCTGGTGGCATGGAGTGGCAGTGGGAGCAGGACAATCGAGAGCGCGGCATTCCACTGGGTGACGAACACCGAGAGCAACTTGAAAACCTGGCAGCCGAAGTCGGCGTCGACTGTGGCTACGACCAATTCGAAGAGACGAGGTTCTAACATGACCAACGATTCCTGGCGCACAGGCATCTACCTGACACCCGATATCATTCAGAAACATCCCGTTTACGTCGAACGGCTGCGCGATGAAATTGGCCTCGACACAGTGGTGATTCCCTTCACCGGCGAACTGCCGGAAGAGGTGATGAAGTTGAGCCCCTATGGTGGCCGCACGCCGACGGATGCTGAACTGGATCAGCTCGTTCTGCGGCACTTCGATGGGCGCCCCGTCGATCCGCGGGAGTACGAACAGGCCAAGAGGTTCTGTGGCCCCGCAGTAAACGCAAATGGAGATGACGCGGCATTTCGGGCCATTGTAGAGCAACTCAAGAACGCTGGGCTGAAGGTGTGGACCTACGGTGGCGCCTGGACGATCCGGCGACTCACGTTCTGCCCGTCGCGGCCTGACACGCAGCGATGGTTCGACGCCGCCTACGCACACTGGGCGACACAGTACGGCCTCGATGCNCTCGACATCACCCACACTCGTTACTCGATGGCGAGTTTNCCCCTCGGACTGTTNGGCTGCACGTGCGGCCACTGTGAGACAGCCGCGGGTGNGCTGGGTTACGACATGGGGAAGATGGTGGCCGATCTCAAGAGTGCGCGAGAAGGTCTTGGACAGCTTGACGGTGCGCGATTGGGCCAGGTGGCACGTCTCGGTTTCGGATTTTTCGACGTCGTCCAGGCTATGGGGCTCAAGTCAGGCGTTTTGGATTGGGTTCGTTTTCGCTGCGATCTGCTCTCAGACAATCTCCATCGTTTCCGCAACATCGTACACGACGTGGCGCCGGATGTGAAATTCGGAACGGACACCTATCCGTCCTCCATGTCCCTGACGGCGGGGCACGACCACCGGCGGTGGGGAGAGATGGCGGATTTCGCCAGTCCTCTCGTGTCTCACATCTCGGCGTTCACCTGCAACACGTTCATCGAGTGGGCGAGATTTCTCCAGGAGGAAGTGCCGAATCTCTCNGAGGAAGATGCCCTGCAGGTCGTATATCGCTTCACTGGTTATGATGGCATGGGACTACCGGAGACGGTGGANACCTATGGCGCCGACGAGCCAGCGACGTTGGCGTATCGGATCCCNCTGGTCGATCTGATTCTCCGAGATCTGACGAAAGCAAAACTGTATCTGCCACCTGATATGCCGTCCTATCCGATCATCCACGGTGAGGGGTGGCCGCGTGACGGGATCGATACGATCGTCAGCGAGGCGAAGAATCTCGGACACAATGGCATTATCTGGCAGGGGACGGACGAACTCATGGAATACGACTTCACGGCGTGATGCGCCCCGGAGACCGTCATGTATATCCAGGATCAGTTGAACCACGCGCATGTCAATGATGAGAACCTCGCCTTCTACAAGGCGATCGGTGTCGACTATCTCACGGTCAATCCACCGCCCTTTGCTGCGGGCATCAGCGGTGATCTTACGGGCCGAGAACAGATGGCTCAGTATCTCATCCAGGTACGAGATCAGGCCGCTTCGCACGGTCTGAAACTGATGAACATCGCTCTCACNGGCCCGGATGAGATCACGTTGGCGCGACCCGAACGAGATGCGAAGATCGGGCAATGGNTCGACGTGCTGCGCGCCATGGCTGACGCGGNCGTGCCAACGCTGGGGTACAACTTCAAACCCATCGGCAATTTTCGCACACCTTCGGCCACCGGCAGAGGTGGNGCGAAATACAGCACCTTCGACTACGACCTGTGGCAGAAGACCAAGGGGGAGTGGCCGGACAAGCAGATCGATGAGCCCTCCATNTGGGCGAACATGCAGTATTTCCTCGACCGGATCGTGCCGGTGGCGGAGGAATGCGGTGTCCGTTTGGCTCTGCATCCAGACGATCCGCCCATCCCCGAAGCCATGGGGGGTGCCATGCGGATCGTGTCGTCACTGGATCAATACGAACGNATCTTCGAAATGGCACCGAGCGACGCCAATGCCATGCTCTTCTGCCAGGGGTGTGTCACCGAGATGGGCGTCGACGTATACGAGGCCATTCGTCGAATCGGCTCGCAGGGCAAGATCGTTTACGTCCACTTCCGCAACGTGAAGGGCTCGCGCCATTACTTCGAGGAGGTCTTCATCGACGAGGGAGACGTGGACATGATGAAAGCCATGCAAATCTACAAGGACGTCGGTTTCGAGGGCCCCTTCATGATGGATCACACACCCGGCATTCCGGGGGACACGGACGGGCGTGCAGGGCACGCACTGGCCACCGGCTATATGCGCGCCGCCATCCAGTCCGTCTATGGCGTCAACTGACGGGGGATGCAGATGGCGGAGACGTAGCGAAGGTCTGGCTGAATGGAGACGTGGTCTACGAAAACCATGAGCGTCACGGCTTCATGCTGGCAGACACGACTTTTCCTCGAATTCACGCTCGCCTCAACCNCGGTGACAACCGGCTCTTGTTCAAGATTGGCAATGTCAGCAGAGATGCATGGATGGCGGCACACGTGGTCGATGAGGACGGCGATCGACTCTTTGATATCGAGTATGTGCTGCCCTCCCGACGGCCGACGGCGGTGGACGAGGAAGCAGCAGGCACGCGACCCCAAGGGTTGGCGCTGCTGCAGAACTACCCCAACCCCTTCAATCCAAGNACGACNATCCGTTTCGAGGTATCCCAGCCTGGACCTGTGCGGCTCGAGATCTTCGACGCCGCCGGACAACGGTTGCGCACACTGGCGCAGGGGCTCTATGAGCCAGAAGTTTACGAGCACCGCTGGGATGGACGTGACGGGGCGGGTTTCAGNGTCGCCAGCGGCGCCTACATCTCCGTTCTTCGAGTGGGCGATGCCACGCAATCACGGATGATGGCCCTTGTTCGATAATCCAATGAATCGTGTCCAGTCGATGTTCGCCCTGCTGACGGCCATGCTGGTCGTGGTGCCAGCGACGTCGTTCGCTTTCGACTACAGCGAGGCGCCCATGCTGGCCGCCGCCGTTGACAAGGGTGAACTGCCTCCTCTCGAGCAGCGTCTGCCACGGGAACCGATGGTCGTGAAACCGGTGGACGAGATCGGTCGCTATGGGGGGACATGGCACCGCATGATGAAGGGTTCCAGCGACTTCCATGCGTACGGTCGTTTGGTGTACGAACAGATGGTGCGGTGGCAGGTATCAGAGACGGGGGGGCTCGAAGTCGGACCGGGGCTGGTGCGCGAATGGGAATTCAAGGATGACGANCACACGCTACGGCTACACCTTAGACACGGACTGCGTTGGTCGGATGGGGCTCCATTCTCGGCCGATGATGTCCTGTTCTGGTGGCGTCATATCGCCAATGACCCCAACCTCAGCGGATCTCTGCCCAGCTACTGGAAACCCGACGACACGCCGATGGAGGTGGTCAAAGCGGACAGCTTCACGGTGGATCTGCGTTTCTCCAAGCCCTATCCGCTGGCGTTGATGTATCTGGCGTTCAAGGGGAATCAGTGGCCCCTCGTCTTCGAACGGGCGGGCTTCTTCGCGCCGCGCCACTATCTGGAGCCCTACCTGCCGTCGGGGGCCGTCGATGTGGCCACGTATTCCATCTTCGAACAGAAGGCCAACGACTTCAATCCGGATCGACCCGTCATGTCCGCCTGGCGGGTAACCGAATGGGAGCCTGGCAATCATCTGCTGGCTGAGCGCAATCCTTACTACTGGAAAGTCGACCCGGAGGGCAACCAACTGCCCTATCTGGATCAGATCCGCATGGAGATTTTTCTCAATACGGAAATGATCAACTTCCGGGCTGTCACCGGAATGTTGCAAATGCAGCAGCGACACTTTACACGCGAGAATCTGCCGCTGTTGCGCTCCTTCACCGATGAACGCGACTACTCGATCCTGACATATCAGTCGGCGGGGATCCGTGCGATTATGCCCAATCTTCAGTACCCCGGTGACCCGGCGCTTGAGCAACTGCTGATGACGCGCGAATTCCGCATCGCATTGTCCCTGGCTATCGATCGCGATCTGATCAATCGCCTTTGTTACGACGGTACCGGTCGCATGACCGCCATGAAGCTGCACCCTTCCGCACCAGACTATGTGGAACTGACGGATGCCCCTGACTATGCCGTCTACGACCCTGATCGCGCCCGCGCCCTGTTGGATTCCATCGGTCTCGATCAGCGAGATGCCGATGGTTATCGCCTCGGACTCGATGGCAAGACGGTGAGTCTGATCATGGAGCTGGCCACCGTCGTCGGCCCTGATATGGACGCTGTCGAAATCGTGCGTTCTCAGTGGGAGGCGGTGGGGATCAAGACGGCGCTGAAGCCGGAAGAGCGCACGTTGTATTTTCAGCGCGTTGCTCAGAACGGCGAACACATGATCGGCGTGCAAGGCGCCGAGGCGACGTTTCCACTGCTGAGTTCGGCGCGCTGGTTTTCCACAAGCTTGTGGTGCGAATGGGGACATCACTGGGCGCGGTGGTATTTGAGTGGGGGAGAACGGGGCATCGAGCCTCCACCTGAGGTGCAGCGCCTGCAGAAGCTGCAGGAGATTCTGTCGGTGACGGTCGATGCTAACGAGCGGAAGCGATTGTGGCTGGAGGTCATGCGCAACCATGCGGAGAATCTCTGGGTGATTCCCCTCGTTGCACAGTCGACGTCGATCGGCGTGGTGAGCAATGACTTCGGCAATGTGCCTGAACAGGGTGTGGCGTCTTGGGTGGCCATGACGCCCGGCTACCTGAATCCGGAGACGTTTTTCAGCAAGAGTGCGCGCGCTTTGACCACGATGGACGCAGGCCGCTAGGAGTCGACTGCCTACATGCTGACCTACATCGTACGACGACTGTTGCGACTGATTCCCACACTGGTCGTCATCTCGATAATGACGTTCATCATCATCCAATTGCCGCCGGGGGACTTCTTCGATTCGCTGCAGGCGCAGTTGGCCGAGAGTGAGTCGCGTGCCGATCAGCAGGCTTTCGACGCTTTGCGCAAGCAATATCACCTCGATGAGCCGCTGTGGAAGCAGTATCTGTTCTGGATCGGTGGCTGTGTGCAGGGTGACTTCGGCTACTCATTCGAATGGCGCCGCCCTGTGGCCGACCTGATCGGTGAGCGTCTGGGGCTCACCTTCGTCATGTCTCTGGGGTCTCTCGTCTTCATGTGGGCCGTGGCGATTCCCATCGGTATCTATTCAGCACGCAACCGGCTGAAGTGGAGTGACTACAGTCTGACTTTCGTCGCTTTCATCGGGTTGTGCGTTCCCAACTTCGTCATCGCTCTGATCGCGATGTACGCCTCCGTCTTCTGGTTTGGGGGTAGTGCGGGTGGCCTGTTCTCTCAAGAATACAAGTACGCCGCGTGGTCTCTGGCGAAGGTATGGGACCTGCTGCGACACCTGTGGGTACCTGTCGTCGTTATCGGCGCCGCGGGGACGGCGACCATGATGCGGCTCATGCGAACGAGCATGCTCGACGTGCTCGACAGAGCCTATATCACGACCGCTCGTGCAAAAGGCCTGGCAGAACGCTGGGTGATTTACAAGTACGCCGTCCGCGTCGCCATCAATCCCATGATCAGCATCATGGGAATGCAGATCCCGCAATTGGTCTCCGGTTCGATCATCGTCGCCATTGTCCTTGGATTGCCGACGACGGGGCCGCTCTTCTACCGAGCCCTGGAAACGCAGGACATGTACCTGGCAGGCACCTTCCTCATGCTGCTGGCCATTCTCCTGCTGCTCGGCAATCTGCTCGCGGATATCCTGCTTGCCCTCGTCGATCCGAGAATCCGCCTTTAGTGAGATCAGCGATACGCTGTCCACAGCGGGCCAATGGCAGCTCGCGTGGATCAAATTCCGTCAGAATCGGGTCGCTCTCGTGTCCGGTGTCATCCTGGCCTTGATGTATCTGATGACCCTGTTCAGCGGGTTTCTGGCCCCCTATGAGCCTGACCATCGCTTCGCGCGGCGTGCCTACGTGCCACCCCAGGGGTTGCACCTGTTTTCCCCTTACGGTCTGCACCTGCCTTTCGCCTACGGATTGACGGAACGCCTCGATCAGGCGGGCCGGACGATCTTCGAGCACGACACAAAGAGGCGGTATCCGTTGCAGCTGTTTGTGCGGGGTGATACGCACAGCTTCCTGGGCTTTGAGACCGATCTCCATCTGTTTGGCATCGACGGTGGTGACAAGGAGGGCCTGTTTCTGTTCGGCACCGATCGCCAGGGCCGTGATCTGTTGTCCCGCATCCTGTATGGAGCGCGCATCTCACTGACCATCGGCCTCATCGGCGTGACCATCAGCGTCGTGCTCGGCGCCGTGCTCGGCGTGACGTCCGGATACTTCGGCGGCTGGGTCGACGAACTGATGCAACGCACAGTGGAGATGCTGCGCGCCTTCCCTCAGATCCCACTGTGGATGGCGCTGTCTGCCGCGATTCCGCCCGACGTCGATCAGATCACGAGTTATTTCATGATCACCCTCATCCTCTCCCTGCTCGGTTGGACATCGCTGGCCCGCATCGTTCGAGGAAAGGTGTTGTCTCTTCGTAGTGAAGAGTTCGTGATGGCGGCACAACTGATGGGCGCAAGCCACAAGCGGGTGATCTTCCGTCACCTGATCCCCGGCGTGCTTGGAGAGATCATCGTCGTCGCCACCATCGCCGTGCCGACCATGATCCTCGCAGAAAGTGCGCTCTCGTTCCTCAACCTGGGTATTCGCCCTCCCATGACGAGTTGGGGCGTGTTGTTACAGGAAGGTCGCAACCTCTCGACGCTGCATTTCCATCAGTGGCTGCTGCTACCTGCGCTGTTCATCGTCATCACGGTGTTGTCCTTCAACTTCCTTGGCGATGCATTCCGCGACGCCGCCGATCCGTACACAGAGTGAGGCCATGAGCGACGNGCCCANGGACATTGTCCTCGAGATCGAAGACCTCAAGGTGGAGTTTGATACCCTCGAGGGTGTCGTCTCGGTGCTGAAGGGTGTGGACCTGGCCGTCCACCGCGGCGAGGCGGTGGGTCTGGTGGGAGAAAGCGGTTCGGGGAAGAGTGTGACGGCCATGAGCGTGCTTCGACTGCTGCGAGAGCCTCCTGCACGCCTGTCCGGATCGATCAAACTGCACGGCAGTCAGGGTGGCGAGTCGACGGATCTGGCCAAACTGGACCCGGGCAGTGAGCGGATGCAGCAGATACGAGGCAACGACATTGCCATGGTCTTCCAGGAGCCCATGAGCTCGCTGTCACCCGTATTCACAGTGGGGCACCAAGTCGCTGAGGTGATCTGGCTCCATCAGGACAAGAGTCGACCGCAGGCCTACACGGAAGCCGAAGAGATCCTCGAGCGTGTCGGCATTCCAGAACCGGCACGCGCGGCCAGGCAATATCCCCACAATCTGTCAGGTGGCCAGTTGCAGCGCGTGATGATCGCCATGGCGCTGGCGTGTCAGCCCATGCTCGTGATCGCCGACGAACCGACGACGGCATTGGATGTGACGATTCAGGCGCAGATCATGGATCTACTTCAGGAACTGCGGGAGACACTGAATCTGGCCGTTCTCCTCATCACCCACGATCTGGCCGTCGTGGCTGGCTTCTGCGAGCGCGTGAATGTGATGTATATGGGGCGCGTCGTGGAGGAGGGTTCCGTCATGGACATCTTCCAGCGCCCTACCCATCCCTACACCCAGGGATTGCTGAATAGTATTCCCCGCCCAGGTCAGCAGCACAAGGAGCGTTTCCCGGCGATCCGTGGTACCGTGCCTGATCCTCGCCACGTGCCGCCGGGCTGTGCCTTCGGACCACGCTGCGATCATTTCGAGGCGAATCTGTGTGATCGCCCGGGGCCGGTGGAAGCGGTAAACCTCAACGACGGCCATCAGGCGCGCTGCTATCGCACGGACACATCGAGGCCCTATGGCGGATGATCTGATCCTGTGCGTGCGTGAGCTGAAGACGTACTTCCCTGTCCTGCGCGGATTGATCCGCCGCCCTGTAGGTTGGGTCAAAGCCGTGGATGGCGTGAGCCTCGACGTTCATCGTGGAGAGATCCTGGGTCTGGCCGGCGAGAGTGGTTGTGGCAAGACGACGACGATCCGCAGCATCATGCGCGCCATCGAACCCACGTCGGGGACCGTCGAGTTTCACGACGGGGACACGTTCAAGATGGTGACGGAGATGGACGCCGATGGTCTGAAGCAGATTCGCGCGAAAATGCAGTATGTCTTCCAGAACCCCTTCTCTGCGCTGGATCCGCGCATGACGGTCAAAGATATCGTCGCCGAACCCCTCGTGATCCGCGGGTCACTGACGGGGAGTGAGCTTTCTGATCGCGTGGGTGAGTTGCTCGTCCGCGTCGGACTCAATGCGGCCCACATGAATCGTTACCCGCATGCGTTCAGCGGCGGCCAGCGTCAGCGCATCGGCATTGCGCGGGCCCTCGCGCTGGAACCGCAACTGCTCATGTTGGACGAGCCGGTGTCCGCCCTCGATGTGTCGGTGCAGGCGCAGATTCTGAATCTGCTTCTGGATCTGCAGCAGGAGACGGGCATGACCTACCTGATCGTGGCGCACGACCTCAGCGTCCTCGAGCGGGTTTGTGACCGGATCGCGGTTATGTATCTCGGGCAAATCATGGAACTGGACGAGAGCAGACGTCTCTTCTCCGACCCCCGCCATCCTTATACACAGTCGCTGCTGTCGGCGATCCCCGTGGCTGATCCGACGGCCACCAGTGATCGGCAGGTCTTGGAAGGGGATACGCCCAACCCGGCCGATTCGCCCACAGGGTGCAAGTTCAGTGGTCGGTGCCCCCTGGCCGAGGAACGGTGTGTCAATGAGGAGCCGGCCATCCGCGTCCTGGATGACGGCAGGCTGGTGCGCTGTCATCTTGTGGAAGACGGCACAGGTACACATCCTTAAGAGTGCGCATCACCCGCTCCAGGGACGCGTCCTATGCGGTGCTTCTATCGACGTCTGATTTGCCGTATGACCACGCTCTGANCTGACAACTGTCACCGACAGTTCATCGGGCTTCTCAGGCACGATTCCACTGGCCGAGAATATCCTCACCGTGGTATGGATCTTGAATGGGAAGCCCGCTGAGATTGGGTTGGCCTGCGGATTGATGACGGTGTACACGGAATGCGTGGAATAGGCGCTGCTCCAGTCCCATTCGGTCGTCAACGCATCATTGTTGCCACGGTATTTGGGAATCTGCTGAATACTGCNCGTCGTTTCGTAGACCCCTGGCTCTGAGAAATACATGCCGCCACCGCTGGTGTGTTTCGTCTGCGAATCGAAGGGTGAATTGATTCAGCCGAAGGAGATTCGCCACCGGATGTTCGATGGGATTCATTTCGAGCANCTCCACTCTGAATTCGAAGGAGCCGTTTTTGAAGTTGACGGGTGTCTCCCAGTTTTTCGGCGCCTACCGGCAGCATGGTCGCCAGCAGGCAAACGAATGCGTACGCCACAACTACATCGCGCGTTCTCGGCAGAAAAGCCCGGATCTTCTCGCGATGGGAGATCATCCGATAACAAACCCCTAGTCAAGCCCCAGCCGTTCNCACACCTCATCGAACTCTCGCTGCGTCACGTCGTCCAATGGCGGTATCGTATCGGGGGCGCGAAAGTGCGAATGGGCGATCACGCCCTGCCGGCACAGGATCTTCTTGTGCACGACGCCATTGAGCCGGAGTACCGGCTGAATCTGCTGCTCCCAGGCCTGTCGAGCGCCGATCTCATCTCCCGTCTGCCACAAGTCCCACACACGCACAAAGGCGTGCGGCAGACTCGGCCATGGCATGGTGCCCTGAGAGCCCCGGCGCAGTTCCTCGATCANCTGCGTGCCGCTTGCGCCTCCCAACACCGTGACTCGGTCACCACACTGGTCAACACANTCCTTGATCGTATTCGGGGTCGGTGCGCTCTCGACCTTGGCGTAGCGAAGATTATCACTGTCCTCGGCCAGCTCTTTCAGCAGGGTTCCGCCGACCTTCCCACTGACCTCCTGTACAAAGACCGGAAGCTCCACGGCTTTGCACAGGGCTGCGAAATACTGGCGAATCAGTTCCGCCGATGCATCGGGAGGTGTGCCCATCACGGCATCCACGCCGAGCTCCTGCGCCCGCAGACTGTGTTGGATGGTGGCCCGCGTCGAGGGTGCGCCCGTATTCGTGACAATGGGGACGCGTGAGCGAGTCTGATCTACGACGATCTGCGTGACGTGATCCTGCTCGGCTTCGGTGAGCTTCGGAATTTCGGTGGCGAATGCGATCCCAAAACCGTGCACACCTGCGTCGATGCAGTGGTCGACGAGCCGGCGCAGGCTCTCATCATCGACACGGTCCGCCTCATCGAACGGCGTGATGAGGATGGGAACAACGCCGTGGAAGAGCGGTGGGCTCATGGTGTCGTTGGCAGCGCGTCGAGGAGAGACTGCGCCTGTTCGCGCTTGGTGGGATCGGGATCGCGCGCGACGATCCGCTGCAGCACCGAACGGGATCTCGGATCCCCCTGGGCGGCCATCTCCAGGGCCATGTCGTCGCGTTTACCGTGATAACTGTCGTCGTATTCCTCCACCTGCAGGTTCAGCGTCGACCAGTAGTTGCGATAAGGACTGTCCGCCGGCCAATCGGCGTAGATCTCGTCCCATGTCTGTGGTTTCGTGTGCGGCAGCAAGGATCCCNGCGCAATCGGTTCGCTGATCTTCTGATACCTGGCATCGACGGACAGGCGAAGGGCATCGGTCTTGTTCGGCACACCGCGATGCACGGCCATGCTGTGGAAGAACAGGACGTCGCCTGCGGCAAAGGAGCCACCGCGCCAGCGGCCTTCGAAGGACTCGGTGATCTCAATGCCTCCGGCGCCAAGGCCTGGTTGAAAGTCATAGAGGCCGCCAACATGCGAACCTTCGGCAATCTCGACTCCTCCCATGGAGGAGGGCAGGTCGCCAAGAGGGANCCAGGCTGTATACGTATCGGGCGTGCCTTGAATTGGGATGAAGTCCTGGTGCGGGGGTGTCGTAAACGCGTCACGACGGGGAAAGATAGCGCGNGTGATCAGNCGGGGGTGGGGGAGGATCGGCTCGCCGCACATACGCTCGAGCAATCCTACCAATGCCGGATCATGCTGCAGGGCGTGGAACTCCTCGATCCGATTCATGCGCCGGATGATCTCCATATACGGATCTTCCGGTTCGACGCAGAAGCTGCTCGGGTCGGCGGTGGCCTCGTTGAGCGGGCTGTCCGTGTGCAGCCAACCTGCCTTGTAGGCGATGGTGACAAACCTCTGCCGCAGCGCGAAGATTCGATCGGGGTTCAGTAGACCTCGCACAACGAGGTACCCGTCGCGATNCATTCGCCGTGCAAGTTCACGACCGTCATCGATGATGTCACTGGAGTCGAGGAAGGGTTGCGTCTGATCCATGGTCGCTACCGATTGTTNCCCGTTGTCGTTTCCCATGCCAAGTGGCGCTCCCAGGCCTCGGGCCCTCCGATGAGGAACAGTCTGCCCGAACCCGAAGGCAGAACCAGGTTTCTCAGGTCCCGCCCCTCGTACGATACACCACTGAGCACGTCATGGAAATGGTCGGTTGCTGCCAGATAGTGTGGGAAGTAGCCAAACTCGAGATCGATCGGTTGTTCTTTCTCGACGTCGGCATTGAAGGCCATCAGATAACGATCGCCGGTGATCTCGTGGACGAAGGTACGTCCATGCAATTGCTCAAGATTCTCCCAGTAGACGACCTCGACATCAGCCTGTGGTCGCAGTCGCAGCAAGAGAGGTTTCACCGGATCCAGGCGCCGGCTGATCCGGGCGGCCTCATCATAGTGAGGGAGGGGCTGGCCCTTATAGTCGAGAAAGTGCTCGTCGTAGTACCCCTGCCGATTGGGCTGGGCATCTGAGGCGTAGGCATAGAAGAAGATCCCACGGGCCCCATGGAAGAGAGCTGCCCACACCTGGTAACGCATCTCGGCGCGCGTCGGTGGACGCATGCCACGGTCCGCGGGATCGGCCTGGTCACTGGCCGCCGTGCGTCCCCAACTCTGCGCCATGATCCACAGCTGGGCATCGATTGAAGCGGCAGCTCGTGAGAAGCGGGCGATCTGACGCTCATAGTATGAGCGCTGGGCGTGGTGGCTCACGGGGCCACTGCGAGAGTTGGTGAAGAAGGGATAGCAGTCGTAGCCGATGACGGCCGGTTGAATCTCACGTACAGCTCGCTCAGCCGAGGTAGCCCGATTGTAGAGGACGATCACCGGATGATGAGGGTCGATGTCGGCGACGCGACGGGTGATGTCGGCAATGTGTGGGAAGAAGGGGCTGTCCGGTGGGATCTCCTCGACGATGCTATAGGCGAGCAGAGAGGGATCGTTGCGGTGCTTGTGGGCGAGTTCTTCGTAGAAGGGTTTTACCTGCGTCTCGATGGCAGATTCCCAGCGGGCCTCCCACCAACCCTGGTTGAGCAGATACATGGGCATGCCGCCCCCCTGAGGCACCATGCGAATNCCGTGTTCGCGGCCCTTGGCCAACCACAACGGTAGGAACTCAGAACTCAGATTGTTGATCCACACGGTATCGAAGTTGTGCGCCCGCAGGTCTCGACACAGTGTGTCGATCTGGTCCACCAGTGAAGCACCTGCTGCGGCCATGGTGGGTACGGGGCCATTTCCGCTGGCATACACGCCAAAGGGGAATACGTCGCTTACGCTACCGGGACGGGGATTCGGGTCCTGGGAATCTTCGTTGCTGGCCTCTGCTGCTTGGGTCTGAGCGCCTTCAGCCCGATGCGGAGCCTGGGTCTCGGCTTGAGCACGGGCACAAGGTGCCCCCGTGCCGGCCAGGACTATCCCAGCCAGCACACTCAGCGTCAAAGCCACCTGCACGGTCGACGATCGTCTCGATCTCATCAATCTGATCCATCGTTGCGGATTTCCGGCAAGCTTCTGGGGGGCCTAAGTTCCATGCCGGGTTTTCTCTATAAAACCATAGGAGTGTAACGATGCCATTGAAGGTAGCTTTCCTCGGCGCATGGCACAGCCACGCCACGATGCACGTGCGCGAAGCCGCCGAACGCCCCGAAGAGGTCGAGCTGATGGCCATGTACGACCCGGAGGCGGAGGTCATTGCTCGGAATCTCGAACGCTGGGCCGAGTATGGACTCACTATTCCTGTCGTGCCCTCCCAGCAAGATGTGTTGGACAGCGAGGCGGAGGTGATCATCGTGGAAGGCCACGTCTATCAAAATCTCAACTACGCCGAGGCCGCACTGCAGGCGGGGAAACACGTGATCCTCGAGAAGCCGGCCGGCGTCGATCTCGACCAGCTGTATCGGATCCACGCGCTGGCCCATGAGAAGAAGCTACACCTCAACATGGCCTACATGTGGAGATACAACCCGGCCATTCAGGAGATCCTGAGACTCCACGCGATGGGTGACCTGGGGCAGGTCTGCCAGTATCGGGGCCACATCCCCAAACCGAAGGCCTGGCACAAAGAACTCGCCCTGGAGTACACCCTCTATCATGGGGCAGCCTACTTCGAGATGGCGGGGCATCTTATCGATCTGATGGTGGCCTTTCTCGGTGAACCCACACGCGTTCTGCCGGCATTGGGGCGGCACTATGGAGAACGACAGGACGTAGACAATGCCATGGTCATACACGAATGCTCCGACGGTCTGGGCATGGTAGACACGACGGCGATGCAGATCGGCATGGATCGCCGCGTAGAAGTACACGGCACAGGAGGAACGGCCCTGCATGAGCCGCTGGGATCAAACAACCTGCGTCTGTTTCTGGAGAAGGAGATCGACGGGTATCCCGCTGGAGAATGGGTGGAGCGCGAGTTCACGCCCGAACAGGTGAAGGCGGGTTCCCTGCTGCGCGAGATGGCGGCGTGCATCGATGGCAAGACGCCGGATTTCTCACTTGCCCATGATCTGGCGGTGCAGCGAACCCTCCTGCGGGGTTGTGGGGTCGATGATGGGCGCGCCCTCGCCAAAACACCTGCATAGAGGTACCTGATCAGTAATTGCTATCCTTGCTGGTGAGCGAGCACCAACGGGCGGACATCAGATGATGCAGCAGGACGTCCGTCGCCTCGGGTGACGCGAATCGTTCCAGGGCCTGAATCGCGTTGGCTCGGACATAACGGTTCTCATCGTCCAGGAGGGGACTTACGTCGCGGGTCGAGGAATTGGCCTCGGGTCCGATGCGAGCCAGCGCGCCAGCCGCGTTGAGTCGAACCCGCCAGTCCTCATCTTTCAGGGCGGTGGCCAACTCGCCGATCGAGTTCGCGTCGCTGAGAATCCCCAGCGCTTCGGCCGCATTGCGGCGAACCCACACATTCTCGTCCTGCAGGGCCTGAGGTATCGTTGCTGCCGCCGCTGCCGCTGGCGAGCCGATCGTGCCCAACACATCCACGGCCGTGGCACGCACAGCCCAATGGCTGTGGGTGGAAAGGTCTACGAGGGCATCTATCGCCGACGGTCCCAACGCCGCCAGGGCGTGGGCCGTTGCCAGGTCGGCGGGATTGCCTCCGGCGGGGTTGGCCGGCGACTTGGCGGTTTTGCTTTCCCCGTGCTGGGCGGCCTCTTCTCGCAGGGCGTCGACGAGGGGCGGTACGGCCGGTTCGCCGATCCCGGCCAGCGCATAGGTGGCCTGAAGCCGCGTGGATTCGTCATCCCCCAGCAGCTGTTCGATCGCCGTCGCCGAGTCGACTCCGTTTTCAGCGGAAGGACTGTCGGAGGCGCCGTGCAGCCAATCCCACTGGTAACGTGAGACGCCATCGGCGTCAGGCCATTCGAGGTTGGTCTCAGCCCGGGCGGTATCCGGCGTCACAGGCTCTTCCATCCGCATAAACTGGAACTTGAGCATGTGACGATGACGGGGTGTGGTGTTTTCGCCGCCGCGATGCCAGATATCGAAATTGACGATGGCGACCATGCCGGCCGCTCCCGTGATAGACATCTCCAGCGTCGGATCGGCTTTGATGGCGACCGTCGTGTCGTGATGTTGGTAACCGGGAACGATCGCCGTGGCGCCCATATCGGCACTGACGGCCTGGGGATAGTAGAAGGCCATGACCCAGCGTCCGCGATGATGTCGCGCGTTCTGATCGTACACATAGTCGTCCTTGTGCCATCCTTGCGGTTTCGATCCGGGCGGCCGGTGGTGGCAGTGCCGATGGGGATGCATGATGTAGCCGGGGCCGAGAATCCGTGTAAGGGCGGCGCTGACGTGGGGGGCGTCGAAGACACGCTGGATCTGCGGGACCCGGGGAAGGATGTTGTTGCCCGGGTTGCCCTCCTGCTCCATGACGCGATCGAGACGCTCGCACATGTCCTCGTGGAATTCCGGGGGATGATCGTCAGAACAACCTTGCGACGGATCGCTTTCGATCAGGGCGTAGCCGTCGGTGATGAAGCGTCGCAGGGCATCGTCGGAGAAGGCATGGTCAGTCATGGTGGCCATTCGGTGTCGTTTGTGGGTCTCGTTGGGGTGCAGGTCACAGCATGATCGTCATTTGACCTGGGTGTGTGCAAGCCCTGAGGAATCTTCGACCACGGGTGTCGGTTCGACGCATGCTGTAGATTGACCACGTCGGCGCTGTGACGCCAAACTCTCAGACGGTGGCATGGTGCGAGATCGTCGCACAGGTCACCTCCCCCGAAGGAAACTGATGTCGTCAGATGCCCGGGCTGCCCTGAAGCAACATTTCGATTTCGACGATTTTCGCCCTGGCCAGGGCGAGGCCGTGGGACATCTTCTGGCGGGACACTCAACGGCGGCCGTTTTCCCCACCGGCGGTGGCAAATCTCTCTGTTACCAGCTTCCGGCCCTGCTGCTGCCCGGGCTGACACTCGTGGTGTCGCCGCTGATCGCCCTGATGAAAGATCAGATCGATGCCCTGCAAAGGCGGGGGATCGAGGCGGCACGACTGGACTCGACTCTCAGTCTCGATGAGTACCGATCGGTGATGGACGGCGTGCGATCCGGCCAACTGCGTCTGCTGTATGTGGCGCCCGAACGCTTCAACAACGAGCGATTCCGCGAGGCGATCAGCGGCATCCGCATCAGTCTGTTTGCCGTCGACGAAGCGCATTGCATCTCGGAGTGGGGTCACAACTTCCGTCCCGATTATCTGAAGCTGGCAGGTTTCGCCCGTCAGTACGAGGCTGAGCGTGTGCTCGCCCTCACGGCGACGGCGACACCTCGTGTGCTGGATGACATCTGTGCGGGTTTCGATATCCGACCCGAGCACGCGGTACGCACCGGTTTCTATCGCCCCAATCTGGGCCTGCGAACGACGGTGACGTCCGTGTCAGATCGAGATGATGTGCTGCTGGCGGCGCTGCGTGAACGACCGCCGGGGCCGACGATCGTGTATGTGACTCTGCAGCGAACGGCGGAAGAGGTGGCGCGGTGCCTTCAACAGGCGGGACTGACCGCCCAGGCCTATCACGCGGGGATGAAGGACGAGGAACGTGCCGCTGTGCAGGATGCTTTCATGGCTTCAGACTCGTCCATCGTGGTGGCAACCATCGCCTTTGGAATGGGCATCGACAAGGCCAACATCCGCTACGTCTATCACTACAATCTGCCCAAGAGTCTGGAGAACTACGCACAGGAGATCGGCCGCGCGGGAAGGGATGGTAAGATCTCCATCTGTCACAGTCTCGTCTGCGCCGATGATCTGACGGTGCTGGAGAATTTCATCTACGGCGACACACCTGACCCTGAAGGCGTGCGCGGCCTTGTCGATGACGTCTTCGCCCGTGAGACGGAGTTCGACGTGAGTCTTTACGACCTCTCCTCGCAACACGATATCCGGCCTCTTGTGCTGCGAACCTTGCTGACTCGATTGGAGTTGGACGGCTATCTGGAGGGGGGAACGCCTTTCTACTCGGCGTACAAGTTCAAACCGCTGGTCGAACCCGAGCAGATTCTGGATCGCTTCGATGGCGAACGTCGAGCGTTTGTGAGCAACATGTTCGACTCGGCAAAGCAGGGGCGGGTCTGGTTTCAGCTCGATCCGGCACAGGCGGCCATCGACCTGCGCGTTGATCGTCTACGGGTGATCCGCGCTCTCGACTGGATGGGTGATCAGCAGTTGCTCGAGGTGCAGGCAGGGGGCGTGCGCAACAGATATCGACGTCTGCGTCTACCCGATGATCCGCAGGCCATGGCCGACGAGCTGGCTGCCTACAATCTGAAACGCGAGGAGGCCGAGACGAGTCGTTTGCTTCAGGTGCTGGACCTGTTCGGTCTCGAAGGATGTCGCGCCGAGGCCCTGGGGTCGCACTTCGGCGAGCAACTCGAAGCACCCTGTGGTCAGTGCACTGGCTGTATCGGAGAGGCTGAACCGGTGTCGTCGCGTTCGACGCAGACCATCGCGGATTCGTTGTGGAGTCGAGTGCAGCCGACGGTGGCCGGCGCTGAAGAGGCGCTGGGTTCGCCTCGTTCGGTGGCACGATTCCTCTGTGGGCTCAGTTCACCCCGTAGCGGGCGAGCCCGCCTGGCAAAGGACCCGCTCTTTGGCGAACTCAGTGACGTGCCGTTTCAGGATGTGCTCGAGTGGGTGTCGGTCTCAGGCGACCACTGATAACGCACTGATCACGCCCGTGATCCCCGAGCGATTTCGAGTTCGCATCTCGGCCCGATTCATGCCATCCCGCAGCGACCAGTTCCACTGTCGGTCGGTCGGCTGCCACGGCCCCCCATCGATGCGCACCTCGTAGGTCTCGAAATCGGGCGTCGTCGTTTCCATCCACAACGCCAACTGACGGCCGTCCTGCTGACTCTGTGCTGTGAAGCGTGTCTGATTCAAGGTCGGATACAGGTCGGCGCGCCGGTTCGAATGGGTGGAGAAGTGACGCAGCGGGGGCACCTGATCATCGGCCCAGTTGAGATATCCATTCCACGACCACACCTCCGTACCCTGACTTACCGGCAGAGGGCGGGACCGGCTGAACACATCGAATCGTGGGATCACCCGGAAGTGGCAGAAACTGCGAAAGAGGAACATGGCTCCATGCTCACCTGAATTCACGGCATGTTCGTAGTCGCCGTCCCAGTAGGAGATCGGTAGATCCTCTACCAGCGCGTCGAGATCCTGCCGGTAGAGAAAGGGGCGCTCCCATGTCTCCACCTTGTCGAGTCGCTCGACGAGGGCCTGATGGATCTCTTCGGTGTCGAGGGGGGTCAGAGTACGACGATCGAAGAAGTAGTAGTCGCGCGTGGCATCGAGATGGATCCACTTGGCATGGTCATTCGACCAGACTTCGCAGATCTCGTGCCCCGTCATGCCTTCGCTGTGGAAGTTCAGGTGGCGGGCAACGAGACCGAAACTCTGCAGTGCAGCCACGAGTACGACGTTCGGATAGAGACACATCTTGTCCCGGCGTCGTTGCGAATACTCGTTCAATTCGATGCTGCAATCCTCGCCCCGGCGCAGGTCGATCCAGTCGAGGACATTCCACGGAAAGTGGCTGCAGTTGTCGAGGGGAATGTGATAGGCCCATCGGTGCAGACGCTGGATCGTCTCAAACTCCGTCTGTGCGCCGGCGACGACAGCGTCCAGTTCGCACTCGACGCGTAACTGCCGCAGCTGACGGCAACGCGGGTCTTCGTGCGGCATGTCATAGGAGGATCGCTGAATTTGCGCATTCTCTGCTGCAGCCACACGAGGCTTGTTCTGAGGACGGATGGCGACCTGCGCTTCTATGGTCACACTCTCGAGGGATGGTGAGAGCCGGCGATCGGTCGTCGAGAAATCTGCTCTGAGTTGGACGTAGCGCCCCGAAACCTCGGCGACGGGGGTGCCCGGTTTCCAGGTCGACCATTCGGTCCAGCCCGATTCGGGTGCGTCCCCCGGGTCGTCCCGCAGAGTACCATCAGAGGACGCATCGTCAGTCGTCGGATGGGGGCCCGAACGCACGCACAGATCCAACGTGGTCGACTCGGGTGCATCCATGGCGCAGTGCAGCTGCAGCTGTTCGACCGTCCGATCGCCCTTGATGGCTTTATCCTGTTCGCCCGCTGCATCGAACACGGGGGAGACCCATTCACCCACCGACACGTATCGATCCAGCAGCAGGCGGATGACGTATTCGCCGCGTTCCTGTGTCCACGTGACGCCGTCGTCGTGGCTGATCCTGCTGGCATGGGGAAGCTCGACGGGATCTGGCTGGCCCTTGGTGGCCTCACGATCGTCGGCGATCATGATCTGCCAGCCCACGCCTCCATCGACGGCACTGAAGAGGATCTCGTTGTCTCCCGGTCGTAGCGCGTCCGCGGGGATGTCCACGTAGTACCAGCGACTCCAGGACAATTCCTGATACTGTCGTGCGTCCGGTGTGGCCTGCGAGGAAGGGGGGCGCAGCACCGTTACCCCATTGATGGACAACTGCAGTGTGGTCTGGTTTGCTTCGTCTTCGATGCCGACGAAACCGATCTGGACGGGTGTGCCATCGGCAATGGGGAGGTCGAGGGTTTTGCTGATCTGGGTGGTTCCGTCAAGTCGCATGAAGGGCTGGATGCCATGATCATCAGAGCGACCCGAACCTGGCGAATCACTCTCGACCACTTCGCCACGAAACAGGTGGATCTGATCCTCCGCATCTCCCTTCCACAAGCCCAGGGCTCGATCCGCATCTTCATACAGCGCGGCGGCGTCGAAGGTTGTCGTGACAGCTTGTGAATCCGTTTCGCTCGCGGCGATCGGATCGTCCAGGGATGGTCGTGTCGTGTCTGTCGTCATCGGTTCTTCTCGACTGGGTTTGTCAGCTGGGTCTGGTCAGGTGGCAGGGAGTTGGATCCTGGCCAGATAGATGCTCGTTTTTTCTTCGTGAGAGGAATAGTAGGTCATCCACAGCTCGTCGTCGTGCCACACCAGGCCGGGGTAGGAACAGTCGCCACCACTGGGAAGAATCAACGCCGGCTCGTAACTGGTTCGGGTCATGCGGGCCAGAATCGTGGCGGCCTTGCCATCCTCGCCTTTTCCGCGCGCTGAGGCCCACAGTCCACGTTCAGGTACGGAAATGAAGTTGGGCCCACCGAGACTCGCCTCGATCTGTGCGAAGGACCAATCCCGGTACGGGGGATGACTTGAGCCGATCCAATCAGGCCGGATGAGAGCGATCATTTCACCATCGGGCATGATGCGGACCGTGGTTTCGCTCGCCGTCCACGTGTCATTCGGCAGGATGAACTCGGTGATATAGGTCCAATCCAGGCCGTCGGCGGTCGAATAGAGAAAGCCGCGACGGGGATTGCTGCCGATGCCCAGCTTCGACACGCTGTAGGCCACACCCTCATGCCACGTAGCACGCCACAACCAGTGATCCTCGGCCAGGCAGCGAGCCGGCGCCGTGTAAGAAACGCCATCGTCGGAAAAACAGACGCGAGGGCTGCGGGTGAGATACTGCCCGTCGTCGGTTATGAAATTGGCGCTGGTGAGCAACATGACGCGGCCATCGGGCATGATCGAGAGCTTCGGATCACGCAGATCGATACCCTCTTCACCGATGTCGGCGACACTGCGCCACGTGTTGCCGTCGTCCGATTGCAGCACGCGGATTGTGGCCGGGCAATGTTCGTGACCCGCCGCCTCACGGCAGGGGCAGAGCCAGCCCTGGCCGAATCGGGTCAGATCGGTAAACGCGTTGTGCGGTGCGTGATCCCAGATCTTGACCAGGGAGAGGATCTCAGGTGACGCCATGATCAATCGACTCCTGACTCGTTGAGGTCAGCAGGCCGTGGTCTCTATTCCACAGTCTCTATTCTGGGCCCAGCTTGCGTCGATAGGCCCAACCATTGTTGACGTAACCCTTCCAGTTGTCTTCAAAGCGCTGATGCCACTGCTCCGGCACGTCCCCCTTGGAGACAGCCGGCACACCTGCCCAGAACGTGCCTGGTGGAATCTGCGTCCCTTCGCGTACGACTGAACCGGCCGCCACGAGGGCACCCTCGCCGACGACGGCGCCGTCGAGTATAGAGGCGGCCATGCCGATGACGGCACGGGTGCCGACCGTGCAGGCGTGAATGAGACAATTGTGACCAACCGTCACTCGGTCACCCACGATCGCCGGCAGGTCTCTGCTGCAGTGGACGATGGTGCCGTCCTGGATATTGGTGT
>PATE01000037.1 GCA_002712305.1 Gemmatimonadota bacterium
CTCATTGATGAGCAACGATGTGTAGATGGGTTCGAAGTGTTCGTCTCGTTCAGGCCAGCCCGAGACACGGCCAGGATCATCGAAGATCACGTCGACGACGACTCGGTCGTATACAACGATCCGCCCGTCCCCTTCACGCCGTGGAGCAAATCTGACGGGGACGGCATACTGATCGCGCAGTTGAACCGGCGCGCCCAACTGAACGGGTCCGTCAAGGAGCAGGTCGCTGTCGACCTCCGACGACCTTCGCGACGACGGCCGTGCCTCCAACACGTGCAACGACGGCTGAACCCCACGGGGCAGCCCTACCATCGATGCAGCCAACCAATGACGCGGCGCCATCCGCTCGACGAGCGACTCGGTACTGTCCGTATCTGTCAGTGTCGCTTCGTAGCTGAGCCGAACGAAGCCTTTGCCCGTTGCCAGCACCGTGACGCGCGTAGACAGGCCGCTCGGCGCAGCCGAGGTCGCTCCATCGAAGTCTGCACCGACCGATTGGCCGAGGTTGAAACCGGCCAACAGCGGGATGAAAATCCAGCGCAGAGGGTATCGTATGGATAGGGGCAAGGGAGGAGAGGAAGGCCGGTCTGAGTTGGTGTGATCAAGTCCAGTGGAACCAGTTGGCGGCACACGCATGGTGTGCAGAACCGTCGGATGCAGAGCAGGAGAACTGGTTTCACAATATACGCACGCGCCCCCTGCCGGTGACGGCCTCGGTCCATATCTTTCTTCCACCCATAATCCAGCCCAACATCCGATCCGCGGAAACGACACCATGACACCGACCCCCTACCGCTCAGCCACAACCACACAAGGTCGCCGCATGGCCGGCGCCCGCGCCTTGTGGCGCGCCACGGGCATGAAGACGGAAGACTTTCAGAAACCCGTCATTGCCATCGCCAACTCCTTCACCCAATTCGTGCCTGGGCACGTGCATCTGCACCCCATCGGTCAGAGGGTGAAACAGGTCATCGATGCGTCCGGTGGATATGGCGTTGAGTTCAACACGATCGCCGTCGACGACGGCATCGCCATGGGCCACGACGGCATGCTCTACTCTCTGCCGAGTCGTGAGTTGATCGCCGACTCCGTCGAATACATGGTGAACGCCGACAAGGCCGACGCGCTGATCTGTATCTCCAACTGCGACAAGATCACGCCGGGCATGCTGCTGGCGGCACTGCGACTGAATCTGCCGACCATCTTCGTGTCAGGCGGTCCTATGGAAGCGGGGCGCGAAGAATTGGAGACGGGACCGGCAAAGCTCGATCTCATCGATTCCATGGTCGCCGCCGGTGACGACAATGTGTCCGATGCAGACCTTGAGAAAATGGAGGCCGCCGCCTGCCCCACGTGTGGTTCGTGCTCAGGGATGTTTACGGCCAATAGCATGAACTGTCTCAACGAAGCCATCGGCCTGGCGCTGCCAGGCAATGGCACGATCCTGGCGACACACGAATTGCGCTGGTCTCTGTTCGAGGCGGCTGGCAAACGCATCGTCAAAATGGCGAAGGAGTATTACCGCGGTGGTGACAGTTCCGTATTGCCTAGGTCGATCGCAACGTTTGAGGCCTTCGAGAATGCCATGACTCTCGACATCGCCATGGGTGGCTCGACGAATACGGTCCTTCACCTGCTGGCCATGGCGCAGGAGGCGGAGGTCGACTTCACCATGAGTGACATCGATCACCTGTCGCGGAAGGTGCCTTGCATCTGCAAGGTGGCACCCGCATCGCAGGAGTTCCACGTGGAGGATGTCGCCTTCGCCGGTGGCATTCCCACCATTCTGGGCGAGCTGGCCCGGGCCGGTCTCGTGCATACGACGACGCGCACGGTCGCGGGCGGCACCATGGCCGATCTACTGGCCACCGAAGACATTCGAACCGATTCGGCCAGCGAAGCGGCACGGCAACGCGCCTGTGTCGCACCGGGTGGTGTGCGCACGAAGGAGGCCTTCTCACAGGGCAACTATCGCGATGCGCCCGACGTGGACAACAAGACGGGATGTGTGCGCTCCGTCGAACACGCCTATTCGGCCGACGGTGGACTGGCTGTCCTGTTCGGCAACATCGCCGACGATGGCTCCATCGTGAAAACCGCCGGTGTGGACGAATCGATTCTCGTGTTCGAGGGGCCGGCGCGGATCTACGAATCGCAGGAGGCCGCCTGCGAAGCGATCCTCACCGATCGCGTGAAGGAGGGCGATGTGATCGTCATCCGCTACGAGGGTCCCAAGGGCGGACCGGGCATGCAGGAGATGCTGTACCCCACGTCCTATATCAAATCGAAGGGTCTCGGAAAGAACTGCGCCCTGCTCACGGACGGGCGTTTTTCGGGGGGCACATCAGGACTCTCCATCGGCCATGTCTCACCCGAGGCGGCCGAAGGGGGTGTCATTGGTTTGCTCGAAGAGGGTGATCTCATCCGCTTCGATATTCCCAACCGTTCCATCGAGGTAAAGGTCGCCGACGACGTGCTGTCCGAACGGCGCGAGCGGATGGAGGCGACCGGGGCCGACGCGTGGCAACCCCACAAGCGTCGACGGCCCGTCTCGGCGGCGCTGCAGGCGTATGCGGCGCTGACGACGAGCGCAGCGCGTGGTGCGGTGCGCGATGTGACACAGGTGCAGCGAAAGGGCTGAGGCTCACATCGAACGGTCGGCTACCAGATGGAATTTCTGTAGAAGGATCGAATCGTTTCGTCTGATGTGACTAGCGGACAACCAAGCAGGTCGGCCGTCGCGACGATGGTCCGATCCGCCGGATCCCGATGTGACCAGTCCAGATCCAGATTCCTTAACCAGGTTGTGTCGTCCACGGCCATGATCTCGACACCTCTTACTCTCTTCAGACGAATGACGAATTCCTCGATAGGCAGCGGGAGCTTCAGGAATCCCCGTTTCGCCTTCAGCCCGATCTCCCATATCGAGATGGAGCTGACAAGTCGACGATCCTCGTCATCAAGAGCCGAAGCCGCCGCGGGGGTCAGTCTGTGGGGATCAAGGGTCCAATACACAACGGCGTTGGTGTCCAGGACGATCACGGATTGTCCCACTCGTCCTGTGTAGGAAGATCGAGACTCTCATGATAGATGACGTTCCCGCGTAGATCAGCGAAGACCTCGTCTACCGACCGTCGGGCACTGAGGGGTGTAACGGCCAGAACCGGCTTGCCGTGATCTGTGACGATGAGTTCTTCTCCCGTGCTCTCGATGTCGCGGAAAAGGCGTAGCATGTGCGCTTTTAGCTTGGTCTTTGATACTGTCTTTGCCATGGAATCCTCATAAAAGACTATGGTCATGATGCTAGTCATTTTATGATACTCTTACGCTTGTACCTTTGCAAACTCGCAAGTCATTCAAGCAGGAAGTGTGCCGGCGGCCTTTGAGGAGTTGGGTCTGCTGTAAGCTGTCAGATGGGTGACACTTGTGAGGTCATTTGGTGTCAAGATCCAACGTACTTTGAGTTCCCCGGGCGCACTATCGGAACCAGTCGTAGTTCAGTCCGAGCGAGCGATCGGCCAGGGGCAGATCCACCCGTGCGCCGCCTTGAGCCGACGATTGTTTGAGCGCGACCTCAACCTCCAGTGCCGCGGCGACGCGACGGCCTGAGTTCTTCGGCTCATCCAGTTCACCGGCGAGGCAATCCATCACGTCTCGCAGCGAATACACGCCGCCGTAAGGGGGCACGAACTGCGGTTTGGGCCACGGCATCTCTACCCGACCCTGCGTCTCGTCGACTTTGGTGTCCTGCCACCAGCGCCATGCCTCGGTGTAGCTGAAGACGATCTCTCCCTTCGTTCCACTGAGACGCACACCGGGCGCGCCATTGCGGAAGTGCACGACGAGACCGTCATCGGTCACCATCATGCCCTGGCCGGTGAACTCGTCGCTGCCGGATTCGCGACGCTCTTCATCGCCGGTGCCGACCACCCATGCGGGTCGTCCTTCGAGGAAGTAGGACCAGTTCTGGTGCTGGGCGGAGGCACCTGCCGCTTCTATCGAAACAAGCTCACCGATGGCACCGCTGCGCAGCAGTTCTTTCGCCCGTGCGAAGGATGGATGGGTAGTGGTGATGGCACCGCAGCTGAGAGGCACATTCGCCTCGGCGCAGGCCTTCACCATTCGGTCGGCCTCCTCCAACGTGTGCGCCATCGGTTTTTCAGTGAAGATGCCCTTGGCACCACACTCGACGGCAAGGCAAGTGAGGTCCGCCCGGTGTTTGGTGTTGGTGGCGATGGAGACGATGTCTGGCTTTTCCTCACGCAGCATCTGCTCGGCGTCGGTGTACAACCCCTGCGCACCGTATCGCTCTTCGAAGGCCTTCAGCCGTTTTTGGTCGCGATCAGCTGCCGCGACCAGATCGATATCCGGGCGATCCCACATGGCTTCCGCATACGATGTGGGGAGTCCTTCGTCGCCGGCATGCTGGTGATGATGAAACTTTCGGTGGATGTCGAGTTCGGGTGTAGGTCGATCGATGTCGTCCACATTCCACACGCCGGTACGCTGTGCGAGATCGTAGAGCATCCCCATCCAACCGAGTCCGATGATGACTGCGCGATACTGCGCCATGGGGCTCTCCGTATGCGTCGTGAGGTGAGTTTCTCTGCTGAGTCACAACATGGTCGTGCAAGTCTCTGCGTCAAGCAGACATCGACCCGCAGTGATGAGTAACGCAGTGTAGAGTATCATTAGCTTCAACCGATACCAGACACGCCTTTTCCACGAGATGAGTCTCATGCTTCCCGATCCCTTTCGCATCATCGCCCACCGTGGAGCGTCAGGTTACGCCCCCGAGAACACGATGGCCGCTTTCCGCCTGGCCCTCGAGATGGGTGTCACCGAGATCGAGACGGACGTGCACTTCAGCCGCGACCGGCACCTGGTCCTTCTTCACGATCACACCCTCGATCGCACGACAGATGGCGAAGGACGTCCCGGCGATTTCGATCTGGCCGCCCTCAAAGCGCTGGATGCGGGCTCGTGGGCTGATCCGCATGAGCATCCGGATCTGGCATGGGCCGCCGACTACACGGGTGAGCGCCTGATCACGCTTGATGAACTGCTTGCGGCATTTGGCGATCAGCTGACGTACCACGTCGAACTGAAAGACCCAGAATCGGCTGTTGCCGAAGCGGTCGCGGAGTGTGTGATCGATGCAGGCCTTGGAGCCAACACGTTTGTCACCGGCTTTGAACGCAGCGGCGATCTGCTGCGTGCGAAAGCGGCGAATCCCACATTGCGGACGACACCCCTCATTCCACCCTCACGAAACCCGCACGAAGCGATCGTGTCGAGCGCCGCGGAAGGCCACGATGGTGTGTCGATTCACATCGATTCCGTCACATCGGAGCTGGTCACTGCGGCGATAGATCTGGGGCTCGAAATCCGTTGCTGGGGCGTCGGAAACCGACAATCGATGGCCGCCGGCGCCAACGTGGGCGTCAATGGGATGACGATCAACTGGCCCGATTGGCTGCAGGAATGGACCCAGGAAGCCGGTCAGTCGCCCTCTGAGCCACTCGAGGGAGGGTAGGTGGACGACTTTTCCACCTTCTAGATGGGTTTCCTTCCCCGCCACATCGGCGTGCCCGATCTCTCGATACACTCGGGCAACGGCCTCTGCCTGCTCCTGCCTGCCGAGCACGTCCGCATAGGCCTGTGGAAGATCGTGGAACGATCCGTCTTCCCACCGCATCGCTTCTTCCATGCCCAGGAATTTCGTGCCAAACTTCCCGTAAGCGATGGTTGCGTCGACGGACAGGATCGGAATTGCGATGGGGATCGTTCCGAGGGAACCGATCACCACAATGAGTGGGATCGCCACCATGGATCGGTGGGCCCCGCGACGAGTGAGGAATCCCTCGATAGCGACGGCGCCACCGGCAAGCAACATCGGATAGGCGGGGGCGAGATAGTAGACCTTGCCACTGAAGAGCAATAGTACCAGCAAGTTGCTCAGGAATAACCATCCCATTGGTGCTGCAAACCGCTTCGCATCTGGTCGCAGGCACCACCAGAGGCCGATAAGCCAGATGGGAGCCCCGTAGAGATTCACGAGCACCTGTGTGAATAGAAACGTGAAAGGATCCACATGATCGAGCTGGCTCTGAGCAAGCGCGCTCATGTGCTCGACAACGGGGAAACCCTCCTGCCACTGCCAATGAAGATTCGGCGCCCAGATCACGAGGGCGACCGCCGCTGATATCCAGGGCCATCGTGTCGTTACGTGATGTCGGTGAGGTGTCAGGGTAAGGCCGACGAAGATACCGCCCACGAAGAGCAGCATCGTGTATTTCGTCAGCAGTCCGAGACCAACGAAGACTCCCAGGGCCAACCAGCCCCGTGGGGTCGGTGTACGGAGTATTCCAAGAAATAGCCATGCCGCCGTCACATATGTCAGCAGGTCAAGGGCGACCGGTTGGAGCAGCACATTGGCGCGCAGATAGATGACACCGACAAGAAAGGCGACGGCCGCCATTTGCTCAGCCCACCGGCCTCCGCCCATATCGGCAGCCATCCTCGCTGTCAGCCACAGACACAAGGCCCCGGCCAGCGCCGGAAACAGACGAACCCCCGCGACCCATGTGCCGANCAGTGGATNGGCCACGGCGGCCACCCCAGCGATCATCGGTGGGACTTCGAGGTATCCCNNAGCCAGATGATCACCCATGGCCAGGTAGAGCAGTTCGTCGCGGTGAAAGNCCCAGTCTTCGTGCACCAGGAATGGCATGCAGATCTTGAGAAACACAAGAAGGCCGATCACCAGGCCCAGGCGATCGTCCTTCCACATGGCCACTGCGTGACGATGGATTACCTGCACGACCCCTGTCGTCGGCGACGCCGACTCGTCTATCTTCACTTCGACCTCGTGCCCTTCACTTTTCCGTAAGGTTCGACACCACCATGGCCATCAAGGTCGCCGTCATCGGCGCCGGCAGCATCGGTTTCACACGTCGATTGATGAAAGACATCCTCACTGTTCCCGAGTTGCAGGACACGGAGTTCGCCTTCCACGATATCAACAGGCGCAACCTCGACATGATTGCTCAGTTGGCCAAGCGCGACATCGAAGCCAACAAGGTTGCCGCCAGGCTGACCACGAGCGTGGACCGACGGCGTGCGTTGGATGGCGCTCACTACGTGCTCAACACAACCCGGATCGGCGGCCTCGAGGCCTTCGAGTCGGATATCGACATTCCGCTCAAATACGGCGTGGATCAATGCGTCGGCGACACACTGTGCGCCGGTGGCATCATGTATGGTCAGCGAAACATTCCACAGATCCTGGCCTTCTGCAAAGACATCCGTGAGGTCGGTGCAGCAGACGCCCTGTTCCTCAACTATGCCAACCCCATGGCGATGAATACGTGGGCGGCGCTGGAGTATGGCGGCGTCCCAACACTGGGGCTATGCCACGGCGTGCAGGGCGGCCACCATCAGATCTGCAGCGTCATCGAAGGACTCGTCAACAAAGGCAAAAAACCAGGTAGCCGCAGCTATCGACCGGTGACCAAACCCGAAGTCGACATCATCGCCGCCGGGATCAATCATCAGACGTGGTACGTGCAGGTGTTGTATGACGGCAAGGACTGGACCGACCGATTGCTCGACGGCTTCGAGCAACACCCAAGGTTCTCTCGGACAGAGAAGGTCCGTATCGACATGCTGCGGCGCTTCGGGTACTACACGACCGAGTCCAACGGTCACGTCTCGGAGTATTTGCCCTGGTATCGCAAACGCACAAATCAGATCAAGCGCTGGATCGCCATGGACAGTTGGATCCAGGGAGAGACGGGTGGGTATCTGCGCGTGTGCACGGAGGGCCGCAACTGGTTCACCACCGACTTCCCCAACTGGATGAAGCAGGAACCTCCAGTTTTTAGTCCGGAGACCCGTTCTGAGGAACACGGCAGTTGGATCATCGAGGCGAGGGAGACAGGACGGACCTATCGGGGTCACTTCAACGTCATGAACGACGGAGCCATCCCCAATCTTCCGGACGAATCCATCGTGGAGATGCCCGGGTATATCGACCGAAATGGAATCAGCATTCCCCAGGTGGGTGACCTGCCTCTGGGCTGCGCCGCGGTGTGCAACGCGTCAATCTCAGTGCAGAAACTGGCCGTAGAAGCCGCCATTCACGGCGATGTGGAACTGCTCAAGCAGGCCATGATGATGGATCCCCTCGTCGGCGCCGTCTGCAATCCTCCCGAGATCTGGCAGATGGCAGACGAGATGCTCGTGGCCCAGAGCAAGTGGCTTCCACAGTACAAGTCCGAGGTGCCAAGAGCGAAGAAACGCCTCGCCAGCGAAAAGAGGCTGGGCACAAGAAAGACGACGGGCGCAGCACGAGTGCAAACGAAAACGACAGCCCAGATGCGCAGAGACCGCGCCGCCGCACGGAAAAACGCCGATGCCGCCGACAAAGGTGGAATGATGAGAGCAAAAGCGAACACAGCCTGACGATTCTCACGGAGTGATCGAGATGCAAGTCGCGTGGGCCTCGACGCTGGAGGCGCCATGTCCACGCCGCCCTTACCACGTACTCGGCATGAGCCGGACTCAGAGACGGCGCAGCCGGCTCGCCAGCCTGCATATCAAAGCGCTCGACTGTGAATCGCCCTACACAAAGGCGTGATGGCGCCGCAGGCGTCGAGGCCCACTTGAGTATCGCCAACCCGATCCACGACCCATATTTGGGGTGACTCAGCCCCTATCACTTGGAGCACAGATCATGACGGACTTCCCACGCACGATGGTCGGCGGTGTATCGATGCCTCGCCTTCTGGTTGGCACCAACTGGTTCCTCGGCTATTCGCACACGAGCCGTGCTCAGGACAAGTTCATCAGGGATCTGCAGACGCGTGAGCGTATGGCCGACATCCTCACCGTGTTCTCCGAGGCCGGCGTCGACGCGATCATGGGCCCCCACTTTACCGATGCCCTCGGCCAGGCTGTGGATGACGTCGAGCAGAAGACGGGGCGTCCCTTCATCCGCATCATTACGCCGCACTTCAACATCGTATCCGATGGTCCTGCCGAGATGGAACCGGAACGTGTCTTTGCCCGGTGCAAAGAGCAGGGCGCCACGTTCTGTCTACCTCATATGGGCGTGACCGATGCCCTCGTGGATCGCCGCGCGAAAGTCATTCGCGATCTCGACATCTACACGAAGCAGATCCGTGATCAGGAGATGATCCCCGGCTTGTCGACCCACATGCCCGAGTCGGTCGTGTATGCCGACGAACAGGAAGCGGACGTGGCCACCTACATCCAGATCTACAATGCCGCCGGATTCCTGATGCAGGTCGAGGCGGACTGGGTCATGCGAATCATCAACAATGCCAAACATCCGGTCATGTCGATCAAACCCCTCGCAGCAGGGCGTCTCCTGCCGGTGGTGGGACTCTCCTTCGTCTGGAATACGCTGCGCGACCAGGACATGGTCACCATCGGCACGACCACAGCCGATGAGGCACGCGAGATCATCGACATCTCGCTGCAGTTGCTCGAACGTCGTACGCCGGACTACGACCTGCAAGGTACCCGCAGCAAGGCCTCGTTGCAGACTGCCGCAGGATAGTCCGCCTCACCCGTGAGTGCGACGACTGACCCCTACGACCCCACCTGTCGTCGAGGACATTTCTGTGAGCGATGATGCTCCGGTTGCGCCTTTCGGTGGGGACCCCACAGCGCTCGACTCGCTCGAAGACCTCCACTTCGCTCAGATCACCGACGTCCATCTATCGACAGAGCGACGGTGCCTGCCAGCGGATTTCCGCGGCGACCTGGCACGGATCCTCGAGCGGCACGATCTCGACTTCATCATTGCCAGCGGCGATCTCACGGCGGGGGGCAAGCCGGAAGAGTTCGCCGCTTTCCGGGACATCGTTGACTCCCTTTCCGTGCCGGTGTACCCCGCGGCGGGAAACCACGACGACGACTCCAGCGTAGATGCCGGTGCCTACCGGCAGGCCCTGGGTCCCCTCCACTACAGCACCCGCGTGGGCCCCTTGCATCTGGTCGTCTACGATGGCGAGGCATGGCAACGGGAGGGGTTGAGTGCGGGTGAGAATGGCGAGGCCTTTCCGTGGATTGCCAGCACTATCGACGATTGGCTCGACGCCGATCTCACGGCCCTGTCTCCCGATCAGCCGATCCTGTTGGTCAATCACTTTCCGTGGGGCGAGCAACTCTATCGAAGGATGCACAGCCATCGCATCGTCGGTGTTCTGTCGGGGCACTGGCATTCGAGTCGTCGCTGCGTGGACTCGGGTGGACTGGTCCACTATGCCACGCCCAGTCTCTGTTTCGGAGGCATCGACCAGTCGCCACGTGGCTACCGGACCTTTCGTTATGCAGATAGAGAGTTGGAATCCCGCAGTCACACCCTTTCGCCTCGTCCACTGTGGCCCGGTGTGGGTGATCGCGTGACACCCGCGCTTACCACAACCCTATCGAAACCTCATCTCGGGCAGTCCTGGCCGCAGTTTCAGGGAGGGGCTCGACGGACCGGGTTCGCCCACCAAGGACCGACGCCACCGTTAGGCCAGGTGTGGTGTGCGTCGCTGCCGGGGGCGATCCACACGGCCCCGCCCGTGCTGGCCGAGGATCAGGTCGTACAGACCACCTGGGACGATGATGACGGGATGGGAGCCGGCATCAGTGCCCTCGACGCGGCTACGGGAAAACGACGGTGGCGATTTGCCTCCGGCGCCTCCATTCGCCATTCAGCCGCCTTCGCCCAAGGGCGTGTTCATGCGATCACGACCTCGGGCCGCTTGGTGTGTCTTGACGCCGGCGAGGGAGCACTGCGTTGGTCATACGATCTGCCTGATCCGTCCAATCGCTGGGTGTACAGCTCGCCCCTCGTCGTTGACGGGAACCTCATCGCTGGCATCAGCTCACACCTGGTCTGCCTGAAGGCTGAGACGGGGCAGGTGTCGTGGACGCGCACGGATCTTGGCATCGAGGATTGGATTTCGTCCTATCCGTCCCCCGCATCCGACGGCCAATGCGTCGTTGTCGCGTTCTACACGCAGCCCACAAGCCTCGCCGCCCTCGACGTGCATTCAGGGGAGACGATCTGGCAGCGGGACGGGGACAAGGCCAACTACATCTATGCCACACCCGTCATCGACGACGATTCGGTGATTGCCGTCAGCGGTTCGGCGGTTCGAGCTCTCGATCTGAAGACAGGAGATGTTCGGTGGGAGTGTCCGATCTCACTTCAGCGGGTCCAGAGCACCCCGTCCCTGTCGGGCAAACACCTGGTCGTGAGCACCGGTCAAGGGCAGGTTCACACCATCGACACGACGTGTGGTGAACTGATCTGGACTTGGCAGATCGAGACGCAGATCCCAATGTTCACGCCGTATCTGCGCCAGGGACCCACGACGCTGAGTTCACCGATCGTTGCGGGTGACCTGGTCTGGGTGGGCGGCGCCGATGGCTGTCTCTACGCCATCAGCATGGAGTCGGGCAGCCTCGTCTGGAGTGTCGACATCGGTAGTCCTGTGGGGGCCTCACCGATTGTGAGTGGCGATGCGATGTGGATCGGAACGACGGATGGAAGGGTGCGGTGCCTCACGACGGACGCCTGACTACAGATACTCCACAAGCCCGTCATGACCGTGGCTGACCTGTGTTGAACAGCCCTGACCTCTCAGGATCTGCCTCGTCAGACTCAGTTTGTGCTGTAGATCGCTGTCGGTATGATCGGGATCGTGATGGGTGACAATCCAGCGCTCGGGTCCGATCAACCGGATCAACCCACACGCATTGCCCACACTGGAATGTCCCCAGCCAATCTTGCCCGCATACTCGGCATTCGTGTACTGCGCTTCGTGAATCAGCACGTGTGTGCCGGCGAGGAATTCGAGTTGCTCCCGGTGAACGGCGATTCGTTCATCATCGGGGGCAAGATCGTTCGGATCTCCGAGATACCCTTTTAGAAACTCGTTGTCCGGGAAAAATGCCAGCCGCTGGCCACCGACTTCGATCTTGTAGGCCACTGCCGCGCCGGGGTGAACTGCGTGAACCCAGGAAACGGTGACGTCACCGATCCGCGCAGACCCGTTGTCGAGATCTGCAAAGCTCAGTCGCGCTTGCATATCCTCCATCTGTACCGGGAAGTAAGCCCGATCGAGTTGGCCACCAAAGATCGACTCCACGTCTTTGTCCACATTGTGAGGCGCGTGAATGTCGATTTCGAAACCGGGAATGTAGGCGGGTGCGAAGAAGGGAAAGCCCTGAATGTGATCCCAGTGGGTGTGGGTGATAAACAGGTGTAGCTGGCGCGACCCCGATGCGGCGAGGGCTCGACCCGCGTCTCGAATCCCTGACCCTGCATCGAAGAGGATGTGCGTGTCCCCGTGGACGACCTCCAGGCAGGTTGTATTTCCCCCCATGGCGAACGTAGTCCGGGCCCGAAACGGGAATCGACCCGCGCGTGCCCCAGAGTCGGAAGGTTGTCGCCGTGGTGGCGCGAATCTGCGGATCGTAGGCAGCAACCGGGCGCGTCTCTGCCACCTGTGCTGTCGACTCTACCCCCGAGGAACCCAATGCCGCTGCAACAGCCTCCACCAGCTGCTTGCGTTGTACCGGTTTGGCGAGAAAGTTCACCGCCATTTCACTGGTCTGCTCGATTTCGGTCTTGTAGTCCTTGGCGGAGCAGATGATGATAGCCATCCTCTTCGTCTGCGGATCCGATCGCAACTGCTCGAGGACTTGCATCTCATCCAGCTTTGGCATCATCAGATCCAGCAACAACACATCTGGCGGTCTTGCCCTGGCCATCTCCAGACACTGCTCACCATCGGCAGCACGATCCACCTCGAACCCTGCATCACGCAGGGTCGCTGTCATGGTCATGGCCAGGACATCTGAATCTTCGCCGAGAAGGATATAGGGGGGAGAGTCCATTCGTCCGCCACGGGCAGGGGGCGTCACAAGTCTGTTGAAGCCAAGCAAAAGTGATCACTGGCCTGTGGGCAACCTGGCGCCGCCGACACCCCCCAACAGGTCGACGCATCGGTGGGGACGGACCCGCCTGCCAGGATGGGGACGGATGCCTACATTTTCCAAGTGTTGCACGTACTGAGCCTTCAAGCCTACTCGAGCCTCGGAGCTGGTGTGTCGTGAGCCCCACCGTCGAATCCTGTCCTGACCAGATCACCGATCTGCATCGCAGTCGGTTTGCCGAACTGGGATATGTCGCGTTTGAAAACGTGTTGTCTGGCGACGAGATCGGAGCTGCCCGCACCGCGTTGAGCGAAGTCACCCATTCGCTGATAAAGCAGCTCGAGGAGGGTAAGGCCCAGTTACGGCAGGCACCGGCAGGGGCGACGCGCAATTACGCCGGTCCACGCGTCGTGGCCGAACAGGGTTGCGCCATTCATTTCGAATCAGGTATCGATCCTCATGCGCTGAGCCCGCAGGAGGCCGAGATCCGCTTCCGCAAACTCCACGACTACGATCAGTCCCACCCGGTCTTCCAAGGTCTGGTGCAGCACGACCGAATTCTCGGATTCCTCGGCCAGCTCATCGGCCAGGAGATGATTCTGAAGGCAACGATGGCCCTGTCCAAGCCACCCTTCATCGGCTCGGAGAAGCCGTGGCATCAGGACAATGCCTATTTCAATTGGCTACCTCTCGAGTTGGTCGGCACCTGCTGGATCGCCCTTGATGATGCCACCATCGACAATGGCTGCATGCATCTATTGGAGGGCCAACACCTGAGGGGTCCGCTGCGACATCACCATACGATCGATTGTGAGATCGTATCGGATCGGATCGATGCGAAGCAGGCGGTGCCCGTAGAGCTGAAGGCGGGGGGCGTCCTGTATTTCTCAGCCCTGCTTCCGCACCAGACGCCACCCAACACCTCTCCGGACCGCCGTAGAGCCCTGCAGTTTCAGTATCGAGGCGTCGAAGCCAGACAGGTGACCAAAGAGGAGTTTGGTACCGTCTTCGCCGAGCAAGACGGGAGTCCAGCCTCCTGTGCGTTGGCCCACGAGAATGGCTGAACCCGTCGTTGCAGGGCAGTTTCGGCACTCTCTTGTCGGACCCGCTTGCTTGCTTTTGCACCCTTGACTATCGTCGGATCTTGATGGATACCTACTCAGATTACGCTTTCTTCGGTACGCTGCTTGTCATCGGCACGATCCTCGGTATCGCGCCTGTCGTAGCGCCCCTTTTTCTGGCGCCCCGATCCCGGGGTCGCAAAACCCTCGACACCTATGAATGTGGTGTCGACACGGAGGGCTCGGCATGGATGCGCTTCGACATTGCGTATTATCTGTTTGCCCTGATCTTCGTCGTCTTTGAGGTCGACGTTTTGTACATCCTGCCCGTGGCGCTCGTATTCGACAGCGGCGCCTATGTGTGGCGAGATCTGATCGAACTGTCCCTCTTTATTGGCATCCTCTTTCTCGCAGTCATCTATGCGTGGAAACAGGGCGTGCTGAACTGGCGATCATAGGCGCATGGCATCGCAGAGTGAATCATCTACAACCTCACAGAGCGTCGACCCCGACCTGAGCAGCGTCGATCCTGAGGTCCTCGTCGAGCAGGTGCGGCCCCTCGTCCACCTCGACACGCTTGAAAATCTGCTCAACCACGCCCGCGCCAACTCGCTGTGGCCCCTGACCTTCGGACTCGCTTGCTGCGCTATTGAGATGATGGCCGTCGGTGCATCTCGCTTTGATCTGGACCGGATCGGCGCGGGTGTGTTCCGACCCAGCGCCCGGCAGGCGGATGTGATGATTCTCGCGGGAACGATCTCGCGGAAGATGGGCCCCGTGATCAAGACCCTGTGGGACCAGATGCCGTCACCCAAGTGGGCCATCGCCATGGGGGGCTGCACCATCGACGGCGGGCCCTTCAAGTATCCGGGTCAGTATGCGATCATCGAAGGTGCCGACCGTATCATTCCCGTCGACGTCTATGTGCCGGGGTGCCCGCCACGCCCGGAGGCGTTGTTCGCGGGTATCCTCAAGCTCAAAGAGAAGATCAAGGCTGGCGAAACCGGGTATCGGAGAAATCCGGCGTGACAGAACTGGCAGGTCGCGTCACCAGCCTGGACGGAATCAGCGCGGCAGATGACGATGCCGTGCTGGCCAACGGTTGCCAGCATGTCTATCACTCACAGAGCTCTGCCATCCGTGACGCTGCACGGTTGTTCAGAGATTCTGACTATCACCTCGAACACATCACCTGTCTGGATCTGCGAAGTGACGAAGGTGGAGGTCTGCGCCTTTCCTATCAGTTTAATGTGCATGGCACGTCCGACCGCCACCTCCTGCTCGTCGATCTGGCACCCGACGCTCACGCGCCGACCATCGTGGACATCTTTCGTGGTGCCGACTGGTACGAGCGTGAAGCCTTCGATATGCATGGCGTCGTCATCGACGATCATCCAGATCTCCGGCGACTGCTGATGCCGGAGGACTACACGGGTCATCCCCTGTTGAAGGATTTTGCCGACGCCGATCCGGAGCGTCACATCATGGCCGCACCCATGTCCGAAGAAGACGAGGGTGATGGCTGAGACCATGGAACTGGTTCCGGACGCCACCGATCCGAAGACCTACTACCTCAACATGGGCCCCCAGCATCCGTCGACGCACGGTGTGCTGCGCATCCGACTGCACCTGGAAGGCGAACGGATTCTCGGTGCTGACCCGATTATCGGGTATGGTCACAGGGCACACGAGAAGATGGCGGAGAACCGTGACTATCTGCAGTTCCTGCCAAACTCGAGCCGCGTCGACTATCTGTCGGGGATGATCTACAACCTCGCCTACTGCCAGGCCATCGAACACGCCATCGAGTTGGATGTGCC
This sequence comes from Gemmatimonadota bacterium, assembly GCA_002712305.1. GTDB lineage: Bacteria > Latescibacterota > UBA2968 > UBA8231 > UBA8231 > UBA12574. Next base: position 15,848 of record PATE01000037.1, read on the forward strand.
AGAGCGCGCCGAGGTCATCCGTATCATCTGTGGCGAACTCAACCGCATCTCCAGCCACCTGCTCTGGCTGGGCACTTTCGTCCTCGATCTTGGCGGTTTCACGCCCTTTCTCTATGGCTTCGACGATCGCGAGAAGATTCTCGACATCCTCGACTCGATTACCGGGTCTCGCCTCACCTACTGCTACGGGCGGTTCGGTGGCGTTACGATGGACGTGGATGACGAGTTTCTGCGACGCACGTCCGATTTCTGCGACTACTTCAAGCGCCGCCTGGGAGAGTTTGACGAACTGGTCACGGACAATGTCATCTACCAGCAGCGCACGAAAGACGTAGGCGTCATCTCCAGCGATCTGATTCAGGACTATGCCCTATCGGGACCGGTGCTTCGCGCCGCCGGCGTGGCTCATGACGTACGCAAGACCGAGCCCTACGGTGGGTATGATCGCTTCGACTTCGATGTGCCTGTCGGGCAGCGAGGTGGCGACTGTTTCGATCGCCACACGGTGCGTATGGAAGAGATGCGGCAGAGTCTGCGCATAATCGATCAAGCGCTGGCGTGTCTTCCAGACGGCCCGATCATGGCCGCCAAAGTCCCAAAACGCATTCGGCCGCCCGCAGGTGACCACTACTTTGCCGTCGAATCCGCCCGCGGTCACTTCGGCATGTTCATCACCAGCGATGGCACCGACATTCCCGTGCGCCATAAGCTGCGTACGCCGTCCTTTGTGAATGTCTCTACCATGCCCGTCGTGTTGCCGGGGACCATGCTTGCCGATACGGTGGCCATCCTTGGCAGTATCGACATCGTCGTACCGGAGATCGATCGGTGACGGACTTCCCACAGATCTTCGGCGGTCATTGGCCCGGTGTATTGGCCGCTACGGTTGCCATCATGGGGTTCATCACCGTGAACGCCCTGATGCTGATCTGGCTCGAGCGTAAGGTGAGCGCGCGAATCCAGCGTCGCTATGGGCCGACCGAAGTAGGGCCTTTCGGGCTGCTTCAGACTCTGATGGACGTGGTCAAGCTCATCGGCAAGGAGTTGGTCACGCCCGACCACGTGCATCGGCCGCTGTATCTGATCGCACCGGTTCTCGTCTTTGCGCCGCTGCTTGCTTTGCTGTCGCTGATCCCCATCGATGAGGGATGGATCTTTCACGACTACGACATCGCTCTCGTCCTGCTGCTGGCCTTCTCGAGCCTCAACATCATCGGCATCTTCGCAGCGGGCTGGGGGTCAAACAACAAATACGCCCTGCTCGGTGCGGTTCGCGCCGTGGCGCAGAATATCTCCTATGAGATTCCGCTCCTGCTGGCCGTGATCCCCATCGTCATCATGACGCGGTCCTTGAGTCTGCACGAGATCGCCAGCGCCCAGGCGGCGTATCCCTTCATCCTGGTACAACCTCTGGCAGCGATTATCTACTTCATCGCCGGCACCGCCGAGACGAATCGCGCGCCTTTCGATATTCCCGAGGCCGAGTCGGAACTGGTCGCCGGGTTCCACACGGAGTATTCGGGCATGCGCTTCGGCGTGTTCTTTCTCGCCGAGTTCACTCACATGGTCATCATCTGTTCCGTGGCGACGATCCTGTTCCTCGGTGGATGGCATGGTCCGCTGCTTCCGGGTTGGCTCTGGTTTTTTCTAAAGGTGTACGGACTGATCCTGGTCATGATGTGGTTCCGCTGGACCTTTCCGCGGCTGCGCTTCGACCAACTCATGTCCTTCGCCTGGATGATTCTGGTCCCCCTCGCACTCGTGAATCTTCTCGTGACCACCGTCGTCCTCAAGCTGTAGGATGCCCATGCTCAAGCAGACGCTGACCGGTGCCCGCTCTCTGTTGACCGGTATGAAGGTGACCTTCAAGAACGCCTTCAAGAAACCCGTGACCTCGCAATATCCGCGTGAGCGGATCGAGATGTCCCAGGCCTATCGGAATGTCATCGTCCTCGTGGAAAAGGAGGACGTGGGTTCGCACGACTGCATCGATTGCGGGATGTGTGAACGCGTCTGCCCATCATTCTGCATCAAGGTCGAAGGCGAGCGACCCGAGGGCATGAAACGCAAGCGAGCGACCCGGTTTGAGGTCGACTTTGCGCTCTGTTCAGAGTGTGGTCTGTGTCTGGACGTCTGTCCCACCGACACCCTCGGCTACAGTCGAGAGTTTGATCAGGCAGGGTATGGCCGCAACGACTTCCTCTACGATCTCTTGATCCCGTATCGCGATCGCGAAGAGACGGTGCGCGATACACTGCGTGCCGCCGAGGCCGAGGCCGCCGCAGCCAAGAAGGCTGCTGTCGCAAAAAAGGCGGCAGCCAAGAAGGCCGCTGAGGAGAAGGACGCAGCCGGTGACGAAGCACCCGGCGGAGATGGCGATGACAGTTGAGCTGATCGTTGTCAGCCTCTTTGTCGTGCTCGCTGTCGCCGGTGGCGTGATGGCAGCCCGATCGCGTCAGATCCTCTACAACATCATCGGTCTTGGAATCAGCCTGTTTGGCATTGCCGGCCTGTTCCTGCAGCTGGGCAGCCCCTTCGTGGCGGCCATGCAGTTGCTCATCTACATCGGCGGCATCGTTGTGGCGATCGTTTTTGCCATGATGCTCTCGATGCCGATGGCCATCGACCCTCCGGCGCGCAGTCTACCCAAGACCATCTTCGCAGCCATCGGGTCCGGTCTGTTTCTGGCCGGCCTGGTCGGATTGCTGAACAACACGACCTTCGAGACCCGACCGACCGCCGGAGACGAGGCGTGGGCGGTGAGCCGGATCGGTAACGCCCTGCTCGAACACTATAACCTCGTCTTCGAGGCACTGTCGGTCGTGCTGCTGCTGGCCATCATCGGGGCCATCCTCATCGCCCGACGGGACCGGACACCAGCATGACTCTCGAGATGTATCTCCTGCTCAGTGCGGTCCTGTTCAGCCTCGGTCTGTTTGCGGCGTTGTCCCAGCGAAATCTGATCGCCGTCCTCATCGGCGTCGAACTGATGATGAATGCGGCGAGTCTGAATTTCATGGCCTTCAATCGATTCAGTGTGACCGATCCGGCGACGGGACAGGTCTTTGTCCTCATCATCATCGGACTCGCTGCCGCCGAGGTGGCCATCTTCCTGTCCATCATCCTCAACCTTTATCGGCAACGACATACGATCGATGCCGAGTCCATCACCGAGTTGAGGCGCTGACGTGGATACGACGACCCTGATCCTGGCGACGACCTTCGCGCCCTTCGCCGGATTCGTGATCGCCATTCTTTTCCTGCATCGATCTCCGCAGCTGGCACAGGTGGTGGTCACGACCAGCGCCGCCGTCGCTCTGGGAGGCGCCGTCCAGCTCTGGCTCAACGGTCCCGCAGAGCCCCTGAGATATCTGTGGTTCACCAGTGGCGCCATCGATCTCTACTTCGGCTTTCTCCTCGACGGACTCAATCTGATGTTCGGCGTCGCCGTGGCGCTGATCACCCTTTGTGTCATCGTCTATTCCATCGGTTACATGGCCGACGATCCGTCGAAGACCCGCTACTTCGCCCTGCTCGCCTTCTTCGAGTGGGCCATGCTCAGTTTCGTTTATGCTGTCGATCTGCTGCAGTCCTTCATCTTCTGGGAGCTGGTGGGACTCGCATCCTTCTTCCTGATCGGCTTCTGGTATCAGAAACCCTCCGCCGCCGAAGCGGCGCGCAAGGCGTTCCTGATGACACGCATCGGTGATGTGGGTCTGTTGATTGGCGTCCTTCTCGTAATGATGACGGCGGGACACTTCGACATCCCGGGTCTGTTGGACCCTGACGTTGGTTTGGTCACCCGCCTCGCCCCTGCCACCCTGACGGCGATCACGCTGCTGATCTTCGTCGGCATCGTAGGCAAGAGTGCGCAGTTCCCGCTGCACACTTGGCTGCCTGACGCCATGGAAGGTCCGACTCCGGTCAGCGCCCTGCTGCACTCCGCGACGATGGTCGCTGCCGGCGTCTTCCTCATGGCGCGCCTGTATCCGCTGTTTCTGGCGGCCGAAACGACACGCAGTGTGATCCTCGTCGTGGCCACGATCACCGCACTGCTGGCGGCGACGATGGCTATGGTCGACCGGGACATCAAGAAGGTCCTGGCGTATTCGTCGATCTCTCAGCTGGGGTTCATGCTCATGGCCCTGGCAGCGGGATCATTGTTTGCCGGTGTCTTCCACTTGATCACCCACGCCTTGTTCAAGGCCCTGCTGTTTCTGTGCTCGGGTCTGTTCATCCACCACTTTGCTACCAACGACCTCGAGCAGATCGGGCGTTCGGGTGGGCGCGGCATGCGGCTCACGACAATCGGGCTGTTGATTGGCGGCGGTGCCCTTGCCGGTGTGCCGCCCCTGAGCGGGTTTTTCAGCAAGGAAGAGATCTTCGCCGCCCTCGGACACGGAGGTGGGTCGGCGTTTACGATTGCCGCCTTCGCCGCCGCCTTCCTGACGGCCTACTACACCTTTCGGATGATCTTCCTCGTCACGGTGCCAGATCGAATCGAGCCCCACACGGCCGACGACCACCACGAGGGCAGCGCCGAGCCCTGGACCATGGCTCTTCCCGTGGTCGTGCTCAGCCTCGGCGCCGCACTTGCTGGAGGTTGGGGCGATAAGATCGCCGCCGCCCTGGGCGTCGAGATCTCCCACCATTCAATCGGTGACATGTTGCCCGCTATCGGCGTCGTCGCCGCCGGTGTCGTGCTGGCCTGGTTGGACTTTGGTCGCGGTGATCGAGCGGGCTTCCTGACAAGGATTCCCGCCTTGCAGTCCTTGTTCAGCAACGGCTGGCACATCGATGAGATCTATCGAGCCGTCTTCGTGCGCATCACAGGCTGGGTAGCGACGCTGCTTCACGGCATGGAAGTAAAGGGGCTCGACGGTGGCTTTGACCGCTTCGGTGTCGGTATTCTGGGTGCGGGTAGTGGATCGCGGCGCGTCCAAAGCGGCTGGGTCCAATTCTATGGAGGCTGCGCTGTCGTTGTGGTCGGTGCCATCGCCTTCTACGTAGGCATGGGAGGCTGACGGTGGACGGATTGCCACTGCTGACCTCCATCCTCCTGTGTCCGGTCATCGGTCTCGGCCTGATCGTACTGATTCCCGGCGGTGCGGCACGTGCCGTGCGTTGGGTCAGCCTCTTGTCTGCCCTCGCCGCCACGGTGATGAGCATCCAGCTGTGGCGTGGATACGATGCCGTCACCGGCGGCCTGCAGTTCGTCGAGCGGCTCCCGTGGGTCGAAGCGGTAGGGATCTCCTACCATCTGGGCGTCGACGGTTTCGGCACGATCCTGGTCATGCTGAATTCGATCGTGTATCTGACCGGCGTATTGACCATGTGGGATCTGACCGAACGCGTGAAGGGCTTCTTCGGCTTCATGCTGTTGCTGGTGGTCGGCGTCTACGGTGTCTTCATGGCCCAGGACCTCTTCTTCTTCTTCTTCTTCTACGAAGTGGCCGTGGTCCCCATGTATCCACTGATCCTCATCTGGGGCAGCGGCAATCGCGACTACGCCGCCATGAAACTGATGCTCTTTCTGCTGGCGGGCAGTGCGTTGTTGTTCCCTGCCCTGTTGGCGATCTATCACTCGGCCGGTCTGGGCACCTTCGACATGGTTCTGCTGAGCCAGCATCGGTTCGACACGGACGTGCAGATCTTCCTGTATCCGCTGATCTATCTGGGCTTCGGCGTGCTGGCGGGTATGTTCCCCGTACACGGCTGGTCACCCACGGGTCACGTCGCCGCACCGTCGGCCGTCTCCATGCTGCACGCGGGCGTCCTGATGAAACTGGGCGCCTTCGGCATCCTCAGCGTCGGTATTCGACTGTTGCCCCAGGGGGCAGCGCATTGGGCGCCGACCTTCACCGTGCTAGCAGCGATCGGCATCGTCTACGGCGCTTTTGTCGCCATTCGGCAGACAGACTTCAAGTTCGTCATCGGCTTCTCGTCTGTATCACACATGGGGATCGTGCTGCTGGGCCTCAATCTGGCAGCCCTGGGGCAGGCCGGTGAAGACGCCCTCAATGGCGCCGTTTTTCAGATGTTCGCCCACGGCATCATGACGGCCTTGTTCTTCTCCACCGTCGGTTTCATCTACGATCGAGCTCACTCCAAGACGATCGCCGACTTCGGTGGCCTCGGAGCACAGATGCCCCGGGCCGTATCAATCTTCATCGTGGCGGGGTTGTGCGGTGCCGGTCTGCCGGGTCTGGCCAGTTTCTGGGCAGAGTTGCTCGTCTTTCTGGCTGCATTGAAGACTTATCCCCTCGTGGGCGTCGTCGTCATCGTTGGTCTCGTGCTCACCGCCGTGTACATCCTGCGTGTGTTCCGTGATGCCTTCTTCGGCGAAGCCAATCCACGCTGGCAGTCCCTGGTCGGCCTAGATATGGCTGGCTGGCAGTTGCTTCCCCGCGCGATTCTCGTGGGCGTCCTGTTGTTCTTCGGGTTCTTCCCTCGGTTCCTGCTCGACGTCATCGACAGCACGACGACGTCGGTCCTCGCTCGCTTCTGGATGCAGTAATCGTGGAACTGTCTCTCTTCGCACCCGAACTCATCGCCCTACTCGGTGGACTGGTTCTATTCGCCGCACCGATTCTGGGTGCGGGCTCAGCCACGACCTGGCGACTGGCCGTGTTGGCCGGATCGGCCACCTTCGCGGGCGCCGTGTGGTCCCTACCCTTGTCAGGTGAGGCGTTCTCGCCAGGGATCTACTACGTCGATGCCTTCTCACAGGGCGTGAAAGTGGTTGTGTCTCTCGGGTATCTTCTCGTCGTGCTGGGCGCACGTGAACCGGTCACCCTCAAGGCCCATGCCTGGTCTGAGTTGCCTTTGTTCGTGCTGCTCGCTTCGGTGGGCATGATGATGATGGTGTCAGCCACGGAGTTGCTGACGCTCTACATCGCCATGGAGCTGGCCGCTTACCCTGTCTACATCGCCATTGCGCTGCATCGAAATCCGGCCATCGGCGGCGAGAGCTCGACGAAATACATGGTGCAGGGAATGATGGCGTCCGCCGTCTCTCTCTATGGCATGAGTTTCCTCTATGGGCTGGCAGGATCGACGTACTTCGAAGCCATCACCGGCCAGATGGGTGCCCTGTCGTCGACGCCCCTCTTCTGGTTTGGCATCATTCTGTTGCTGGCAGGGTTCCTGTTCAAGCTCGCGGCGCTGCCCTTCCACTTCTGGGCACCCGACACGTACGAGGTCTCGCCTCACGAGGTGATCACCTTCGTCGCCAGTGTTTCGAAGGTTGCCGCCATCGCCGTGTTGTGCCGGATCATGTCGCTGGTGATGCCCGCCGGTATGGACGCCTGCAGTGTGCAGAATGTGCTGATGTGGTTCGCCGTAGGGGCCATGACGTTGGGCAACCTGGCCGCATTGCGACAGAGCGATCTGAAGCGCCTGCTCGGCTATTCCGCCGTCGCTCATGCGGGTTACGCCCTGATCGGAGTTCAGGCCATGTCGGCCAACGGTCTGACATCGGCTTTGTTCTATGCCGTCGGCTACGCGGCCATGTCGCTGATCTGTTTTCTCGTGGTGGCCACGGTCGGACGGGATCAGGATCGAGTGTCCGTCGAGGCCATGTCGGGTCTCTGGCAGCGATCCCCGTCGATGGCGCTCGTTTTTCTGGTCGGATTGCTGGGGCTCATCGGCCTGCCACCGACGGTGGGCTTCATCGGCAAGTGGTTCCTCTTCTCCGCCGCCATCGAGCAGGGCCAGTTCGTGTTGGTTCTCGTAGCCGCCATCAACGCCACGATCGCGCTCTACTACTACTTGCTCGTGCTTCGGCAGATCTACCTGGTCGATGCACCGACAGACGCCGCGCCCCTGCGGTGGACACCGGCGCTGGCTTTGTCGGCGGGCGTCGGGTCGATCGTGGTGGTCGCCATGGGTGTTGTGCCGTCACCGATCTGGGATCAGGCGGCGGCGGCTGTGGCGACTCTACTTCACTGAAAAGCCACGTTTCACCAACCGAGGGCGTAGCCGTCGCGCCGAGGATCGGCTCCACCGGTAAAGGCACCACTGGCCGGATCGATCCAGATACCCTGGCCTCCACCGACACCCGCTGACCAATCTCCGATCCGATTCAGTTCGTGACCTCGTCGCTCCAGGCCACGTAGGACCTCGTCGGGGATTCTCGTCTCCACATCAGCTGCAAAGCCGTGTGACGTCTTCACGCGGGGCGCTTCGATGGCGGCTTGAATGTTCATGTCGTGGTCGAGGACATTCATGATCATCTGCGGTGTGGTTTGCAGGATGCCGTAGCTGCCCGGCGTGCCGATGAGCATGCGGAGACCGTCCTTGTCCCAGATCTGCACCGGCGACATGGGCATTTCGATCTTCTTCGATGGGGCGATCACATTTGGACTGCCTTCCACGAAGTCAAACCAGCGGCCGAGGTTATTCAGAGCGATGCCCGTTCCAGGCACGACCACAGCCGACCCAAAACCAGCGCCGAGGCTCTGCGTGACAGAGACGGCGTTCCCCTCGGCGTCGACGGTGTCGAAGTGGGTAGTGCATTCCGTCTTCATCCACGCCGTCGGGTCTCCAGGGTGAACCTGGTCAGATTCCAGATGGGGTGCGAAGGTTTCGCCCCCCGATGATCTGGCTTTGTCGCCGATCTGGTCTCTTCTGGATGCCGCATACTCCTTTGACAGCATGCCCGCGATCGGTGGCGCCGCGATGCCGGTGAATGTGGTCCGGTCGGCAACAGCGAGCTTTCCCGACTCCAGAAACAAATGGAGCGCCTGCTCCGAATTGTGGCCGAGATCGGCAAGATCATAGGCTTCCAGCATGTTCAACTGCAGCAGATACTGCCCCGACTGACACGGCGGTGGTGGTCCACAGATGGTGAATCCTCGATAGTCCGTCGAAATAGGGTCCTGCCAGGAGAGCTCGAAACCACGCAGATCCTCGGCTGTGAGCAGCCCCCCGATGGACTCGAGATGCTCTGAGATTTTCTGACCCAATTCGCCTGTATAAAAAACCTCTACGCCTCCTTCGGCGACCAGACGTAGTGTGGTGGCCAGGTCTGCCTGTGTGATGATCTGGCCGGGCTCAGGTGGCCGCCCGTCGATCAGGTACGACACGGCTGGCCCGGAGTGCTGACGAAGGTCGTCGGCCGCCGAGCTGATGAATTCGTGATTCTTCGCCGTCACGGCGTACCCCGCTTCCGCCATCTCGATGGCGGGCGTGAAGACGGTGAGGGGGTCCATCGTTCCGTGCCGGGCAAGAGCCTCCAGCCAGCCACCGCAGGCACCGGGGACCAGGATCGGTAGCGGGCCACGCAGCCTGGTTGCTTCGTCAGCGAACTGGTCGAGCGATGCCGTGGCGGCGGACAGCCCCATGTAGTCGAGTACCTTCTGGGTCTTGTCGCGCGCACTGTAGATGTGCATGAAGCCGGCACCACCGATGCCGGACATATAGGGCTCCACCACATTGAGCGCCGCTGCCGTGGCGACGGCAGCATCGATCGCGTTGCCACCGTCCATGAGGATTCGGAGTCCGGCCAGTGACGCCAGCGGGTGCGCCGAACTGACCATGCCCCGTGTGCCAGTCACGGTGGGTCTGTGGGTCAGTCCTTTGCTAGGCGTCATTCCATGACTCCTATTGCACTGAGTCGACGTCGGGGACGGATCCTGGCTCGACATCGAGAATGTATTTGGCGAGCGGGCTGATTCGGTTCGCGGTTTCTGGCCGAAGATACTTGCGCTGGTCGGTCTGCTGGGCGTGCTCGCGTGCGATGAAAGCACAGTGCAGCAATCGTCGATGGGCGGACTCGGTGTGGTTGTGCGTGCAGCCGTGCCATGCATTGCTGTTGAAGACGCCCACCGAACCGGCGGGTGCGCACAGATACACTTCATCCGGATGTGGGGCGAGGGTGTCTTTGACCACATCCTGCACACGATCTGCAGTCAGGTGGCTACCGGGCACGATGCGTGTGGCACCATTGTCCGGTGTCATATCATCAAGCATCCACATGGAGTTCACCACGTGGTAGACACCGTTGCCACGTTCACCACCCCAGTCAGCGTGTAGGCCCTGCTGCCCATGACCTGGGAGCGGGTCGTGCCCGTTGACCGAGTGCAGCTTGAAGGGTCTCTGGATGACGTGCCAGACCGCCGCTAACAGTTGAGGCTGCAGGTAAACGCGGTCGAAAACGTCTCCCTTGTTCACCAGATCGGCCAATCGGCGAACACCTTCGACCTGAGCTACTTCCTTGCCCGCTTCTTCACCCTCGGCCTCGCAGATCTCTTCGAAAACGGCTCGCAGACTCGCCAGCCAGGACGGATCGATGATGCCCTCGAGAATCGTGAACCCCTGTTCATCGAGCTGCCTGATACTCTCTTCGCCGAAAGCCGTGGGCTCGAGGCCGAGCTCGATCAGGCGTGGATCCATGCTGTCGCTCATCGTGTCACTCCGCTACGCTCGGGGCCATTGTTCGTGAAACGTCTCGTAGCGGACAACGGCCTCCTCGTCCAGTTCGACACCCAGCCCTGGTCCATCGGGAACGTTGGCCACGCCATCTCTCACGAGAGGTTCCTTCAACAGGCTGTGTTCGTGGACGAAGTTGCCACATAGATCACTCCCATACGTGCAGTTCGGTACCGCCGCCGATGCGTGCAGTCGAAAGGCGTCGAAAATCCCAAGATCGACGTTCGATGCCTGCCACACGGGGATGTCCGCGGCGGCAGCGATCCGCGCCATGTCGATGAAGTTCCAGTCGGACGGTGCGACGTTGATCGCATCCACCGCTTCCATGTCGATGGCGTGAATGACCTGCAGGGCGTTCTGGAAGTGCGGAGCCACCTTCACCGTCGTGACACCACGCATGCGTTTGTAGTCATTCATGTCATCCTTCGGCATGGGATCTTCAAACACGACATCGAGCCCGTCCAGACGGCGAGCCAGTTCCATGCTGTTGTCGAAGTTGTGGAACTGATGTCCAGGGTCCATAACGATACGCATGTCCGGCGCCACCTCGTGGATGGCGAAGGCACGTTCCGCCACATTCCCGTCCTCCCACTGGCACTTCATCTTGATGCCGTGGAACCCCAACTCGGCGGCGCGCCGGGCTGCGGCGACCGTGTCTTCCACACCCATTCTCTGAATCCAGTAGTCCACGAGAATCTCACCGCGCAGCTTGCCCCCGAAGATGCGGCACAGTGGCCAATCGATCTGTTTTCCGATCAGATCCAGCAGGGCGATCTGCCACCCGCCTCCACCCAGGGTGCGGGGCTCGAATTCCCGCGGGTCCTTGCCGATGAGATCGGGGGGCGTCTCGTCGTGCGCGTCGAAGTAGGGACCTCCCATGCCAATCCCTGTGAGACCCGTATCGGTATGGATGTAGTAGATATCCTGCAGTCGCTCGCTGATCGGCAGCGGATAACTCTCGGTGAACTCTTCGTAGTCGGGTGGAGAGAGAATGCCAGGCATAAAAGGCACCTCCACACTCTTGCGCTCCAGATGGGTGATCTTCACAGGTTCTCCTTCGCGGCTGAGGATTGACGCCCCAGACTCACAGATTCTACTCGCAGACTCTACTCACGGCTGCCATTGATTCCAGCCCGACTCACCGAAGGCGGGCACGAGGGGCAAGGGGTCGAGGGTTTCTTCCATCCGCTGTCGTAGCCAGACATGGTGCTGCGCGGCGATCGATCGATGGGCGTCATCGTCGACGAGATTCGTCATCTCCCAGGGGTCGGACTCCAAATCGAAGAGCTGCCAGGATCTGGCCCCGTTCTTGTCACCCATGACGGTGTACTTGTATCGCCGCGAACGGAAACCTCTCCAGACTTCCTCGTAGAAGGGCAACCCCTCACGCAATTCGGCGACAAACTCGAGCAGGACGCCATCACGGTCCAATTCGTGATCCTCACCGCGAATCACTCGACTCAGATCCATGCCAGGAAGTGGATCACGTGGCGTACGCCCCGTCAATCCGAGGAAGGTGGGAAACAGATCTTCCGTGCAGGTCGGATCGATGAGAACCGTCCCGGCCCGTTCGGGGCATCTCGGATCGTACACAATCAGTGGCACACCCACTGATTCCTCCAGGGGCCGCTGCTTGCTGACCAGTCCATGAGCTCCCAGCAACTCGCCGTGGTCGGCCAGGAACACGACGACCGTATCTTGCGCCAATCCACTCTCGTCGAGAAAGGCACGCATGCGTCCCACATTCGTGTCGAGATTTTCCACCATGGCATAGTAGATCTGCCGCTGACGGATGAGTTGCTCTCGTTTTTCGTTCGAGTCAGCCCTGAAGTTGGGTGGCAGCTGGATGTCGCGCGCCGTCCACTCCGCCTCCAGATCGGCAGGNGCCNCATATGGAGGGNGGGGNGCTTCGACCGACAGGACCATGCAGAAAGGCCTCGTGGGATCGCGACCATCACGCAGGTAGTCGGTGGCCACGTCGAAGAGGCCATCCGTCTGGTAACCGTCGATAGGGATGGGCGTGGGATCATCATCTTCGAAGTAACACGTGTCGAAGAAACCATTGCGCAGCTCGAATCCGAACCACTTCTCCCAGCGTCCCTGGTAGGGCCTGCGCACGGGCGTGCGATTGCACTGCACAGCCGAACCCATGCGACCGTGGCCGCCATCCAGATGCCACTTGCCCACGTAGATCGTTTCGTAGCCGCCCTCGTTGAACTCATCGGCGAGGGTTCGTTCCGCCGGTGACATGCGCCACTCGATCCCGGGCACCAGCCTGGAATGCGCGTAGTGTCCCGTCATCATGGTGAAACGAAAGGGCACACAGATCGGATAGGTGGAGTTCGACTGTGCGAAACGAACCCCGTCGTCGGCGAGTTGATCGATGTGCGGCGTGCGACTGTCGGGATCACCGTGGCAGCCCAGCGCGTGACGACGCAATTGGTCGCTCAGAATGATGAGCAGATTCGGTGTGGATGTCATGACGTTCCTCACATGCTGACCGACACGTAGATGACAGCTACCACGGCAGCAACAACACTGCAGCCGACGCCCAACGCGATGGGACGTCCCCCTCCGAGACGAAGGGCTCGAAACTCGGTGAGCAGCCCCACACCGGTGATGGCCGTCGTAATCAGCCATCCTGCCATAAGCCCAAGGACCTGAGCCAGATTCATGGTGCGATCGCCGGCGCCAAAGAGGAACCGGTCGGTCATGTGAAAGGTCACCTCGGGAAAGAACCCGGATGTGCGCAGCAGAGCCGCCAGAAGGAAGAACAGGACGAAGGGCGGAACGAGTTTGACGATCGTCGCCACCTCACCCGCGGTCTGACCATCGACGGGATGGGCGAAGCCAGCGGCGATCACCTGTGGCGTCGCATGGATCGCCAGACCACACCACGCACCGTAGATCTCCGGCGACATCAACAGAAATGTGCCAATCACGGGAAAAAGCAGCATCGCCACGGCGCGCCGAGGATATTCACCACAGCGATCGCCAGTGCTTCGGTCATGTCGAAGGCATCGCGATCCTCGATGGTGATCACATCGTCGATGATCTCTCGATTCAGGATCGGGGGGACAAACCCGGCACCGATGCCCTCGATCGCATGCGTTCCAGATTTGCCGCCCGAAAGGACGGGCGAAGCGGCGGGTTCGACGGCACCCCCCATGTCGTCATCGCCTGGCGTCAGGACCACTTCAGCGCCATAACGGGTCACCAATGCCCGGCGTTCGAAACTCATCGTTTCGGGCATCGTCAGAATCAGACGATAACCTCTCTGGGCACAGATCATGGCCAGTCCAATCCCGGTGTTTCCGCTCGTCGCCTCCACAACGGCGACACCATCACGCAGATCCCCCGCCGCTTCGGCCGCTTCGATCATGCTCAGTGCGATGCGGTCCTTCACACTCCCCCCGGATTGAGGTACTCGAGTTTGCCGAGAATCGTGGCGCCTCCCTCAGGTGACAATGCCGACAAGCGCATCAGAGGCGTGTGACCGATCAGTTGGGAGATGCCGCCGTGGATGGGCGCCATGCTCAGCCTCCGCGGGTGTATCCGTCTTGGTTGGCTTTGCGCCAGTCGGGCAGGTAGCCGCTCTTCGCCTCGTATCCGTAGGGTTTGCCGATCTGATTCGGCGATTTCCAGGGCCACGCCTGTCCGCCGATGATGCGATAGTCGTCGCCTCTGCCACGAAGCCAGTAAAACATGTGGGCCACGTATCGTGCCAGATTGTGCCCACCGTATTCAGCGATTTGCAGATCGAAATCTGGCTCGCGGATCCAGTCGGCTTCTGGGGGCACAGAACGCCAGTAGTTGTATTTGAGCATGTGACGCAATCCTGACGCGGTGGAAACCCCACGTCGATGGAGAATGCTCTGATGGTGAATACCCAGTGTGCCCGCCGGGCCGTGGGCGAAGACACCTCCCTCTTCGATATCTCGAGGTGTAGGCGCCACGTGGGTTCGCGGTGCGATCTCCGTGGGTCCCAACTCGATGGGTGTGTCCTGCGGAAAGTAGAAGACTTCGACGAAGTTCAACTCCGGGCCGAAGACATGATCCGCGTCATGATGCCAGCCCTGAGCTTCAAGGGGACACTGAGAGGCATGATGGGAGACGAGGATGGGCAGGCCGACCTTCGATCCGAGAAGGGACCGCATGATGCCAGCCAACTGAGGCTGCAACAGTACCCCTTCGATAAACCACGTCTCCAGGAAGAGCGTGCTCGGCTCGTGGCTCCCCCGAACCCGCTCCATGTCCTGGTCCGTCATGCCCTCGGGAACGAAACTGGGCTCGGCGGGAATCTTTCCTTCCAGCCAGGCGCGTGCGCGTTCGTTGACGGCATCGTCCACCACGCCCGGCAGCAGGAGGTACCCCTCTCGGCAAAACTCGAGAACCTGCGAATCTGTCAGCGTGGGTTCACAGTCGAAGTTCCACGCCTCTCGATCGAAGGTCACATCACTCATGGTGTGCCCAAGCCGGGTACGTCCACTTCAGCGACCATGATGCGGCCATCCCCCGGACTGCGTTCGACGCCGAGAATGGTGGACTGCAACAGAAACAGGCTCTTCAACTCAGGCCCCCCGAGGGTGCAGGCAAAAGAACCGACCCCGTCCGCATCGATGCGGTCCACGAGCTCGCCCCCCTCACGCACGCGTACGAAACCTCCCGGCCCTCCGTAGGCGTAGTAGGGGATTGCCACCCAGAGGCAGCCCTCTTCGTCTAAGGTCATGCCATCGGTTGGTGCACCGAGATCGGCCCACACCCGACGATTGCTCAGCGAGCCATCGGCCTCGATGTCGAAGGCGGTGATGCGATTGGCAAACGTCTCGGCCACCAGATACGTCTTGCCGTCGGGTGTGATAACGGGCCCGTTGGGAAAGGTCATGCGGTCGGCCACGGTGCGGCAGCGCCCTTGGCCAGGCTGATCCGGATCGGGCTCGACGAGGTGAATGTGACTGAAGGCGGGCATGTTTCCAGGTCCGGGAAGACGGTCCTCATCCAGTTCCTGGAAGCTGCCGACATATCCGCGTCCATCCGGTCCAAGAACCATGTCGTTACAGGACAGGCCGTCGAGAGCCTTCATGTCGGCAACGGGACGAACCTCACCATCGTCGCCAATCGCCATCAGTTTGCCATCCCCCAGGGAGACCACGACGAGCGTGCCATCAGGCCACCACCCAAGTCCGGAGGGCAGTTCGGGAACCTCGGCGATCGTCTCGCAATGACCGCTGAGATCAACGCGTCTGACCTGGCCTGCCAAAACGTCCGAGAACCAGAGCCAGCCCTTGCCGTCGTCACCCACACGCCAGCGGGGTCCCTCGGGAAAATAGAGATTATCGACCAGTACTTCGGGTGTTCCTGCCATCGAAAGCTCTCCTTCGTCGAGATCGATTCAGCATGCGACTCGTAGCAGCGCAAAGCCTAGGAGATTCCCCCGTTTCCGGCAAAGGCTCTCACACAGGAGACGGGATGAGTCACTACGACGGGGAGATCTTCCAGACACTGCTGCAGCGTGACGGACTAGGAAGCAACATCGTCGTCGACATTCTCACCGCTGCCTATGGCAGTGTGTGGATCGCCACCGAAGGTGGGGCGACGCGATATCGACCGGTGACTTCACCGCCCAAGGTGCGCATCACCGATGTCGTGACCGACGAACATCACGGGTCGGTGCAGGCACTCTCGATACCATCCACCTTGCTGGCCATTCATTTCGAGGCGCGCAGCTTCAAGACCCATCCAGCGAACATGCAGTTCGTCTATCGCCTGCGCGGACACGATGAGACATGGCACTCGACACGCGAACACTTCGTCGAGTATGACGGACTGGACTTCGGACAATACACCTTCGAATT
>PATE01000038.1 GCA_002712305.1 Gemmatimonadota bacterium
TTTCGTGTGGGCATGTAGGTCTGTACGGAATGAGTGATGGCTAGTGTGGTCAAGCACCCAGGATTGGTCAGGATCAGACCGAACCGATCGGCCTGGGCCATGAACGCGGCACGTCAGTTTAACTGACCGCCCGGAGCGGGCGATTACCGGCGCCACACTGTGCCCTTATCATTACTATCCGCGACAGACCAGATTGTTGAGGACTCGTATCTTGTTCCGGAGTTGCTGAGATGTCGTCGTCAACTCCACGAAGACACGAAACACATCGGAGATCAGGAACCTTGAGGAACGGATGCAGGTAAAAGACTGTGACTGAGCGGCTTTCCTTTCAGAGACTGCTCCCGATCATCTTTTTCGTCTCAGGCGGGACCGGTATCTCGTACGAGATTCTGTGGCAGCGATTCGCCGTGGATATCGTTGGCGGCGAAACCACAGCGGTGGCCTTGGTGGTTTCGCTCGTATTCGTCGGGCTGGGTTTGGGGTCATGGCTTGGGACCCAGGTGGTAACAAGGACGCGCAGCCCAAAGAGGGTGTACGGCCTGGTGGAGATCGGGATCGGGGCGACGGCCGGTCTGGTTCCCTTGATCATGCCCTGGTGCAGCACGGTTGGCGGACAGTCGATCACCATGTCCGTCATCGTGGTCGTGCTGGTCATGGCGATTCCTGCCACGCTCATTGGGGCGACGTTTCCTGCGATGGTGAGGCTATACCGAGCCCAGAACGTGACGGGTCGGGTTGGCATCGTCTACAGTGCCAATCTCGCCGGGGCACTGGTCGGAAGCCTCTCGCTGACGTTCTACGTCCTCCCTCAGTTGGGGCGTGTGGGGACCAGTTCCGTGCTCGCAGTCGTCAACGTCGCGATCGGCGTTTTGGTAATGCTTGTGCCGACAACGACTGAGCCGACCTCTTCGCCGAGCCCAGCGCTGCAGAGGTCGGAGCAAGGGTGGCAATTGTCAGAGCATTGGGCCCTCGGGCTGGCCGCGGTGAGCGGTTCCTTGTCGATGGGTATCCAGGTGCTCTTTACGCGAGCGCTGGCGCTCTCCGCGCCGGGTTCCGTGTACATGTTCGGGTTGGTGCTGTCCGCATATCTGCTGGGACTGGTGGTGGGGTCAGCGGCCATCGTGCCGTGGTTTCGGCGTCGAATGCCCACAGCTCAACATCTGTACGGCATTTACTTAGCGAGTGCTTGCGTTCTCGTCGCCACCGTCTGGTCGCTACAGTGGTTTCGAGCCGCGTTCAGGCCCGCACTCAAGACGATCGGCGTTGAGACCTGGGGCGGATACGTTGCGAGCCTGGGTGGTTTCTCGATGCTATTGCTGGTTCCAGCAACTGCCCTCATGGGCGTTGCGTTTCCGCTGCTCGTCTCCGTAGCGTCCGATCCTGGACGTGTCACCTCGGGCGCAGGGCGACTGTACTCGAGCAACACCATCGGCGGGGCGCTGGGTTCCATCGCTGGGTTATTCCTCATGCCGTGGCTGGGTCTGGTGCCGGCCATGCTCGCGGTCTCCGGTTCGTATGCCGGCCTTGCCATCGTCGTTGCGTTCCTCGCGCCTGCCGAGGGGCGACTTCGTCTTCATCTGTTGGCAGGCGCAGTCGTGGTTGCGATCGTTGCCATGTCCGTGGGCTTTCAGCCGAATGTGCATGGAGAGGGTCGGGGTAAGTCGCTTTATCGACACGATGGCAGTTCGGGAACGATCACAGTGGAAGAAACCCGGCCGCATGTCCTGCGGCTGGCGGTCAACAACAACTACGGCCTGAACGTCACGACGCCCGGCACCGTCGAGATGCAGTATCGGTTGGGCCACTTGCCCATTCTGATCCACGGCGAGCCGAAGAAGGCCCTCCTGCTTGGTTTTGCTACAGGCAACACGCTGGCGGCGGTTCAGCAAGGCATCCCGGCAGGAGAGATTCACTGTGTCGAGCTGCACGAGACGTTGTTTGACCTGGCCAGATTCTTCGAAGATGTCAACCACCGTGTCGCGCACGAGCCGGAGGTGAGACTCATTCCTGGGGACGGACGGCGGTACCTCCGAACGTCCGATGAACGATACGATCTCATTATCGGCGACCTCTATCTCCCGAGGAACCCGGGCGTAGGGGCCATGTACAGCCGCGAGCACTTCCAGGCAGCAAGATCGAGTTTGACTTCGGGCGGCGTTTTTGTCGCCTGGGTCCCTCTATTCCAGATGGACCGAACGGCCGTGAGTTCCGTCGTGGCGGCGTTCACGGATGTCTTCACCAACGCCGTTGGAATCATCGGTCACGCGCACAGTACTCATCCGGTGTTGGGACTCGTTGGGGTTCGGGGCGATCGGGAGATCGCCTGGACAGGACCGCTCGAGTCGGAGCTCAGCGAGCGCGTGCTGAAATCGATCAAGCGGATTCCATACGTAAATAGCTTCCGCACCCGTGAGCAGTTATCCATTTTCTCGCGAGGCGGCGGGCGTCTTACACTGGGCTATCGACAGCTGAAGAATCTCGCAAGCCTCAGCGACCCAAACACATTGGACAACAACATCCTGGAGTTTCGCGCACCGAGAGCGCTGCTGAGTTCCCAACTCCGTGGCGAACCGCTCGGCGTTTCGTATTGGAGGCCGTTCTTCGTCAACGCCATTGCTTCTGAAGATTAGGGAAGAGCGACATCCTTGGCGGGCTCGTCGTGTTCGTGGGCAGTGGGACGTCGTACTACCTGGCAGCCAACACAGGAGATCAAGGTGGAGTGGCGGCCTACCTCTTTCAGGTGACGGTGATGTCGACCTATGTGGTGCTCTTGATTCTTTTGACGGGCATGAACTTTCTGCTGGCACGCAAGGGGTCTCGACAGGTTCGAGACGAGCCGACCTGAGAGCTGGCCCTCAGCGTAGCAGGACCATCTTGCGCGTAAGGACTCCCTGCGCGCTGGTCAGCCGATAGACGTAGACGCCACTGGCGAGGCGCTGCCCGGCCGCATCGCGACCGTCCCAGATGGCCACGTGCTGCCCCGCGACCTGGTCGCCATCGACCAGTGTCCCCACCTGTTGACCCAGCGCGTTGTAGATCTGCACTTCGGCGCCTCCATTCTCGGACAACCGGTAGCCGATCACAGTGGAAGCGTTGAAGGGATTGGGATAGCTCGGGTCCAGGCCGAAGACGACCGGCTCTGAACCGGCGTCCATGGCCGTCGCCCCCTCCTGCAGCACCGTTCGATAGAGTCCCCACGGCGTGGCGGCGTAGATGTGATCCGGCGCCTCCGGATCCGGGGCCACATCGAAGAAGAGCGGCCAACCTGCCAGCCTATCGCTCACATCCTGCCACTGACCACCGAAATCCTGGCTGATCAGCAGGCGGCGGCCGGCGGCCAGAAACATCCTACCCGGCTCGGATGGATCGAATCGTAGCCGGGCCCGACCGTGCGGTGTCAGCACCGGTGCGGGCAATCGCCGGAAGGATTCGCCTCTATCTTCCGACCGCCAGAGACCCCTTCGTGTCACGAGGTAGAGATTCTGCGGTTCCCAGGGGCTCGGGCGTAGATCGAGGATGGTGCTGTCGAAAGTCGTGCCCACGTCGCGCCAGGCCTTTCGTTTTCGATCAAGAGTGACCGATCTGATTTGACCACTGAATGACAATCACCCTGAGTAACTTCTCTCATCACTCCTGCACAGAAGAGGCACCCATCTCATGGATGCACCACAGGACCTTGGCCCCGCCGACTATCGCTGGCAGCATGTGACGGACACGCCCGGTTTCAGCGGTCGCGATGGCGTAGGTGCTCTGATCTTCAAGGACCGCATGTTCTTGCTCGGTGGCTGGAATCCAACGGTTCCCGAGTACTATCCCCGTGCCTGTGTCAATGACGTATGGAGTTCTGACAACGGGGAACAGTGGATCCTCGAGAAAGAGAACACGTTCAACAGCACACCCTTCTTCGCACTTGGCAACGATTGGGAGGGCACTCACACGGCAGGCTACGTCGTTTACGAGAACAAGATGTGGATCGTGGGCGGCGATCCACTCCAAGGCCACTATCAGCCCGACGTGTGGAATTCACAGGACGGTCGTGATTGGCACTTCGTCAATCCGGGAGCCCCCGTACCATGGTCGCCGCGATGCCTGCACCACACCTTCGTGCTGGACGGCAAGATCTGGGTGCTTGGTGGTCAGACTTTGCCTCAGTTCGCGCCGTCCCCTGAAGCATTCTACCAGGATCTCTGGTGTACGGAAGATGGCCTCCATTGGACAGAAGTCTCGATGTCCGAGCCCTATTCGCCAGCGCGCGGGATGTACAGTGGTTATGTCTATCTGCACGATCGTATCTGGCTTCTGGGTGGCGGTACCTACGACACACCGAAGCAGCCGCACTACGTCTACTACAATGATATCTGGTGTTCGTCGGACGCGATTAGATGGGAACGACAACGGGCTGAGGCACCGTGGAAACCACGGGTCTACCACAATGTCGCGGTCTTTGACGATCGCATGTGGATCCTCGGCGGCCAGACAGCGGATGGCAACAGTAACGACGTCTGGTACTCATCCAACGGCGTCGATTGGTACGAACTCGAGGATACGCCGTGGCCGAATCGTCACGCGGCAAGCACGTTCGATTACAAAGGGGCGTTGTGGCTAATGGGCGGTTGCCATCTGCAGTCGGATGTCTGGAAACTCGTCCGTGTTTGAGTTGACTGCCTTCGCTGACAAAGAGTTACGCGTTTTCGTGTGAGGTGGCAGTGCGACTCGTCATTCGGACGCTCACCCGGTCGAAGCCACCAGACGCATGCCAGGCTCACGATAATGATCCCACCCCTCGCCTCATGACGACCTTTTCCACAGGATCCCTCGACATGAAATACGCTCCGTACGTTTGCTCCATCCTCGCCCTCGTCGCGCTCGTTGCCAACCCGAACCCTGTCGCGGCACAGGACGGGAGTCTTAAGTTCCCCGTCGCCAGCCCACCCGCGTCCGTCCCTGATCAGATCGGTCTGACGAATGTCGAGATCCAGTATGGACGACCTGGCGTCAAAGGGCGCACGATCTTTGGTGACCTCATTCCTTACGGCGAGTTGTGGCGTACCGGCGCCAATGCGGCAACGAGAATCACGTTCGATACGGCCGTCACCTTCGGGGGGTAACCGCTTGCCGCCGGAACCTACGCGTTGTTCACTATGCCCGGTGAGGAGCAGTGGACCGTCATCCTCAACTCGGCCACCGAGCAATGGGGCTCATACGGACACGATCCCGAGTTGGATGTTGTCCGCGTGGACGTGAAGACCGAGACACTTGCCCGATCCGTGGAGACGATGCGAGTCGGCATTGACCACATCCGCGACGATTCGGCCCAGTTGACCTTCGCTTGGGAGCGTTCCGGATTCTCCGTCCCCATCGAAGTCGATGTGGTGACCCAGCTTGTGCCCAAGATCGAAGAGGTCATGGCCGCACCGGGCGACAGTGCTGGCGCGCGTGAGACGGCAGAAAGAGCACTGAGCGTCGCGCGAGGCATTGATGGCGAGCTGGGTGTCGAGTATGCGCGAATGAGCGAGGCGCTGCTGGCCGGACTCGAGGATTAGGTTTTCCGGGAATTTAGCTGAACTGACCGGATTCGCGCAGCTCGGCGGTGAAGGCCTTGAATCGAGCCTTCTCCTCTTCAGGAACGTCTCGCCAGTCGACATCATGAATGGCTCCGTACAGCGCGTACAGATAGCCGGCGTTGCAGGCCTTCGCGCTTCGGCCCTGCTTCTTTCTCGCATAGAGCATCTTCACGAACGCGGTTTCCGGCTCCAGGGCTTTCAGCTCAGCGGCGGTGAAGATCCCGGCGGCATTGAGATCGCGGGCGCACGCGGGGCCGAGATTTCGCATTTCATCAATCGGCCGATCATCTGCCTGTCTCGAAGTGGTCATTCGGTGACGACCAGGGCCAGGGCAAGAATGGCGACACAGACTCCTGCCACGGCAGGACGATTCAGCCGCTCACGCCAGAAGAAGTGAGCGAAGAGATTGTCGAGAACCACGACCGTGCACCCCATGACCGGGAAGAAGAGGGTCCCGGGCAGCTTGCTGAGTGCTGTGAGAATGACGCAGAGGGCTCCCGTATTGTACGCGCCAATGAAGACACCGAGTCTTACTGCAGGCCAAGTGGGACGCCGCTTCCTCAGTACAACGAAGAGGCCTCCGATCACACCCGCCGTCGCACCCGTCAACATCAAGACCTGCAGGAATGCGTCGTCCAGACCTCTGTAGTGAACGGACCGCAGACTCGTGTGACTCAATCCTTGCCAGAGGCAGATCAAACCGAGCAGGCCAAAGGCACGTAGCCCTGAGAAACGGGCATGCGGCGCCGCTCTCGGTGTCATCAACACGAGTGCCAGCAGGGCAAGGAGTAAGCCCACCGTCTGGGGAACTGTCAGTGGCTCGTTCCACAGATAAACGCCGAAGAAGACCGGTACGATGATGGCGATGCGGAAGGCACTGACCACAGATCCGACGGGGGCAACGGTCAATGCGAAGTTCATCAACAACATGGAGCTGATAAAGAGAAACCCCGTGACGAGTCCCGTTTCGATCGTTCTTTCGGGAAAGACCCAGCCGTCCGTGAGAAGGAGATAGGTACCGATAAGGACAGCGACGGTGAAATAGTTCGTCGCGACAACGACCGGAGCGTAGTAGCCTCGCCGTTCTCCAAGTTTGAAGAACTGTACGAAGGCGAAGTCAAGGACAGCGGAAAGGAAGAGCCAGGGCATCTATCGACAGCCTCACGAATAGGGTAGTCGTGCCTGGAGGTCCTCCAAGTTCACGCGATGGTCTTCGATGCCGTCCAGGTTGAGTTCGAGACCCAACCCAGGTCGCCCATTGGGATGGATCGAGCCGTCGCGGATGTCGAAAAATGGCGTGACGAGTCCTGCCATTCTGGTGAACCAAGTGTGCAGACATTCTTCACGGTAGAGATTGGGCGTCGCCATACTGAGTTGGAAGGATGCGGCCAGAGCAACCGGGCCCAGTGCGTCGTGCGGGCTGACGCGGATATACTGGACTTCTGCCATGGTAGCGATCCGTCGCCATTCGCTGATGCCTCCACACCACGCCACATCTGGCATCACGTAGTCGACGAGTCGGTCGTTGAGCAGTTGCCAGTAGTCCCACCGTGTGAAATGACGCTCCCCCGCGCAGAGCGGTACGTCGGTGTTTTCACGGATCTGGCGCAAGGCGTTGTCGCTTTCGACGTGCGTCGGCTCCTCGAACCACACCAGGTCGATGGGCGCCAACGCCTGAGAAGCTTTGATCGCACTGGCCACGTCGAAACGGCCATGGGCGTCGACCATTAGTTCGTAGTCGGGACCTACTGCCTCGCGCAGCGCTTCCATCCAGTGCAGCGCCTGGGCAACGGATTTCGGGTCGAGGCGTTCCACCTGATGGGCACCTTTGAACGCCGATCCAGCTGCTTGGGTCTGAGGGAAGGGATCGGTCTTTATCGCCTGATAGCCCTGCTCTTTGGCCTGCTTGGCCTGGCTGACCATCCCATTCAGGTCGTCGCTGTGCCACTGGTCACGGACGTGTGTGTACAGGGGCACCGAATCGCGTACCGGACCGCCGAGCAGGTCATAGATCGGGACGCCCAGCATCTTGCCACGCAAATCCCACAGTGCGATATCGATGGCCGAGATCAGATGGGAGATATACCCACGCCCATTGAGACTGGAATAGGCGTGGAAGAGGCGCTGCCAGATTTCTTCGATATGCCTCGGATCTGTGCCGATCACCAACGGCTTGATGGCCTCCAGACCGCGGACCAGATGTGGATTGCCGATATACTCGGTGCATTCGCCCAGACCGCTCAGGCCTTCGTCGGTATCTACTTCGACAAACACCCAGGCCAGAGTGTCGATGGGCATCACGATGTGAGTGCGAATACCGGTGATCTTCATCCGTTGATTCTCTCCTGCAGGCCTTCAGCGGCGTACTCAGCCTGCAAATGATCCAGATCCAACTCACGACCCGCCCCCCGGTGCAGGACCAGGCGGTAACGCAGTACAAGTGGGTCTTCGCGGAGAAGCGCAACCGGGTGAGGCCCAGGATAGACCGGGTTCTGCATACTCGTCTTCCGTCTCAAGATCCACGGCTGCGGAAAACCCGGCACCGAAGGATGGCAAAGTATGGCGAGGCCGCTCACGTGTCCCGCCTCGCCGAAAGTCCCTGAAAAATCCATCCAGGGGCCGGCCTCAACGGGCTCCGTCATCGGCTCTACGTCGCCCGCAGAGCTGACAAACTGGAGATCGTCGGGTAGCGGAACCCGGGTGCAGAAGCCCCCGTATCCCTTGGCATTCTCGGAACCACCGATGCGCAACCCATCCTCCAGGGCAACCAGCCGGATGTCAAAATCGATCTTGCGCATATCTCGTGATGCTCGATGGACCCTGATCACCGCCGTCTCCCTGACAAACGGCTTACGCACGCCCTGGTCGTTGGTCCATAGGGGAGAGGTCCAGAACACGTCGGCTTCCAGGGCGGCGTGAGAATCGGAGGCGATCACTTTCACGTCCTGCACATCCCAGGCGAAATCTCTCAGACTCCAGGCGTCGCCGATCCTCTTCTCACGCATCCACACCTGGTGCCAGGCCCAGTAAACCCCACAGTGATGGGGATGGTCAGCAGGGAATTCTTCCGTCAGCAGCTCACCATCCAGACCGAAGAGCGGATGGATGTAGTGGGACCGAGAATAGTTCTCATCAAACCGTTTCGTCTCGCGCTGATAGAACAGCACGTCCTGGCCGTCTTCCGAAACCAGAAAGCCTTCCGCCGTGGGGACAATGCTGACAGCCGGTGTGGAAGATGTCATTGTGCTCCTCACAGGTAGGGTGTTGAGCCAAGGAAGACCTGGATAGCTTGCCGGCGTCAGATGGGAGGCGGCAAGCGACCTTCCTGGTGCGGATTACGCCTTCTTCCTTCGCGATTCTACATAGGTGAATGATCTCGTCGGGATCCTGGAAGGGATAACACCCATGCTTTGCCCAGCCGCTCGAGTTGTGCTCGTTCACCACATTGATGATCACGTTCCCGAAGCCGGCGAATGTCCGCGTCGCTGTGCGGATCGCATTCTCGACGGCAGATCGATCTGTGAGCCCGATCGGGGCGTTCTGATAGAAAATGCCGGCCACCAGTACCGTGCCGCGATCCTCCAACGCCTGAGCGAGAGATCGCATGCGCCGAGCGTGGTCGTCGTCGATCTGCCTGCCATCCGGTGAGAATGGATCGTAGGCAGACTCACGGCAGCCCATGAAGAAGGTCGTGATCGTGTTCACGCCATACGATCGATACTCGTCGAGTAGGCCGATCAGTTCCTTGGTGGTGGTATCGTCCCGGGTGCCATTTGCCAACCGAATACCCCACAGTTTCTGCGGGCAGTCATCGAACAGGATGGACGCGCCTTCGATGGAGAGATTCATGTCCGGTTGGATCTCCGCTGCTAGGGTCGTGTGAAGATCAGGTTGTGCACCACGCCCGGCGTGAAATCGATCTCTGCCTCATTGCTCAAGACGAAACCGCCGGCGGCAAATCCGGCTTGGACTCTCTCGGCGATGTCGCCGTGCATGTAGACTTCGATCAGGAAGGTCCGCAGCTCCTGCTGATGAAACAGTTGGGCTGCACCGTCGACGATCAGGTCTTCGATCCCGTCGACATCGACTTTGATGTGGTTCGGGATGGGCAGGCCGAACGTGGTCGTCAGGTCATCGAGAGAAGAGCAGACCGTTCCCTGCCGGTTCTGCGGTTCGAAGGGAACTCCGCCCTGGGTGATTTCCCGACCCAGCGCGTGCAGCGAGGCGCCGACGGTGAATGTCTTTGAGTAGAAGCTGTCGACGGCCGTGCGGTTGGAGATCGCGATCGGGTAGGCGAGGATGACATCGACCAGATCATTGAGCACGATGTTGCGGTTGAGCTTGGCGAAGTTCAGCGCCTCCGGCTCGAAGGCCAGAATGCTGATCTCACGGTTCAGCTTGTTCGCCGCATACAACGAGTACTGCCCGATGTTGGCGCCGATGTCGAAGACCGTGTCGCCAGGCTCGAAGTGCGTATCGATCCAGTCCAGCGTGTCCGGTTCCTTGTCGGCGTAGTGGCCGACACGCCACATCTCATAGTTGCGTACATCCCCGGATTCGTCCTCACTGTCGACGTCGAGCAGAATGTCGACACCGCGGACGGTACACTGCCTGGTGATTCCCCTTTGCATCACGCAACAATAGTGGTTGCTGCGGCCACTTGAATCAACGTAAGCTTTCGACCATGACGCTTGAGCAAGACACGAAATCCGCCGTCGAGGCGCTGGCCCAGGCAACGCGATCTCGACATGGTCTGCCCGGGCTGGCGCTGGGGATTGTCGGCGAGGAGGGACTGCTCTGGTCTGGCGGTTTCGGCGTGGTCTGCCTCGATGGTACGGACTGCCCGGATGAGAACACGGTCGT
Organism: Gemmatimonadota bacterium; assembly: GCA_002712305.1. GTDB lineage: Bacteria > Latescibacterota > UBA2968 > UBA8231 > UBA8231 > UBA12574. The sequence goes on from PATE01000038.1 coordinate 10,428, forward strand.
CCGAATCGCCTCGGTGACGAAGACCTTTACCACGACCGCGATCCTGCAACTGCGGGATGAGGGCCTGCTGGGTCTGGACGATCCACTGCACCAGCACATCCCCGAATTCGGTCAGGCCGTGGAGCGTGGCGGTACCGTCGAGGAGGTCACCCTACGGCGACTGCTCACGCACCGCGCCGGACTCGTGACCGAATCACCCGTCAGAGGCTGGGGATCTCTGGATTTCCCCAGCAGGGAAGAGGTTCTTGAAGCGCTGCCTCGCACCGAGGTCGTCATTCCCAGTGATTCCGCATGGAAGTACTCCAACCTCGGCTTCGGGTTGCTTGGGGAAGTCGTCAGCCGCCTCGGTAGGTGTAGCTACGACGACTACATTCGCGCCAATATCCTCGAGCCACTCGACCTTGAGTCCACGAGCCTCGATCTGACCGAGTCAATGCAGCAGCGCGCGTTCTGTGGGTACAACCTACCCGCCTTCCAGGATCGACCAGAGACTGCGCCCTACGCGCACCTCAACGGCATCGCCGCCGCCGGGCAGCTGCATTCGACCGTGGCCGATCTGGCCCGCTGGGTGGCCTTCCAGTTTCGCGGCGACGGCGGTGCCAGGCAGGGGAGTCAGGTCCTCGATGGTCGGACCTTGAACGAGATGCACCGCCCGCAGTACGTGGAGCCTGACTGGTCAGCTGGCCAGTGCCTGGGCTGGCGTGCCACCCGGGTTGGGAACCGGGTCTATCACAACCACGGCGGCGGCATCCACGGCTTTTCTACCCAGGTCTGGTTCGACCTGGCGAGCCGCACGGGGGCGATCGTACTGATGAACATGTGGCCCCCGCCCGGCGGGCAGAACCTGGCGCAGGACGTGCTCGAGTTGCTGTTGGGCGAGGCCGCACCGGAACCCCCCGAGCCGCCTGGCTTCGAAGCGGCGCCCGAAGAACTGGAGCGCTTTCTCGGGCATTACTGTGCGGCGCCTGGCATCCACGTCCATATCGAATTCAGAGACGGCCAGCTGTGTCTGACCGGGCCCACGGGCCGACCGTATTCGCTGCACGCCCCGGCGCAGCTCGAGCCCACGGCGGATGCGGACAAGTGGCTGGTTCGCGGCGGACGGGCCGCGGGAGAGCGGGCTGCGTTCGAGTTTGATCAGAACGGGGAGGTCGCCGGTTACGCCCTGGGTGGATTCCTGTTTCGGAGGACCCGTGAACGTGCAAGCGAATGACGAACCGATCATTCGACCGCAGGACCGCGGCGATCTCGAATTGGTCGACTATCTGTTCGAGCTGTACGGATACCTGATCCTGAAGGAGGCAGTGGCTCCATCAGATGTGGCAGAGATGAACGCCTGGGCTGACGAGCATCAACATCTCTTGGCAGATGCCGATCGTCCACAGCAAGGGCACGAGAACAGTCGCTGGATCGGCCACGTCGAGACGCACACCTACTCCGGGCCGGACGGGATCAACTTCCAGAACATCGTCGAAGCCGGCCCCGTGTTTGAGCGCCATATCGATCATCCCACCTGGACACCCCACATCCGTCGATTCATCGACGCGGAGAAGAACGGACTGTCTCTGCACGAGACGCTGCTCAACATCCGTGGACAGGGGGGATACATCGGCATCCACAGCGGCGGTCATCTGTCGATCCCGTATATGTCGTTTCGCCATCCCAACACCGGAGCCTGGATGGTGGGGCAGATCAACGTCATTACAGCCCTGACCGACATCGGCCCGGGGGACGGAGCGACGACGATCATCCGCGGCAGTCACAAGTCGGCCCTGCCGCATCCGAAGCAAGCGGAAAAGAACCTCGTCTACCGCAGCGACGAGGCCGCCGGTGTCGCCATGGGCATGAAGGAGATGTACATCGACAAGGGCGACGTGCTGATGTTCACCGACGCGATTACCCATGGCTCGGCACAACGCACGAACCCCGGGTTCCGGCGTATGGTGCTGTATCGCTACTCACCGAGGTGGATCCGCGAGCGCTTTCACTACCAGCCCTCAGAGCGCTTGTTGGCGAACCTGACGGAAGCGCAGCGAACGATCGTGCAGCCCCTGTCGCCGCGACGGCCACCGCCTCGGGGCTTGTGTCGAGCAGGTGCTCCATGACCTCGTCGATCAGGACGTGACCACGGCATGCCTGACGGACGTGGGCGCCGGCGCCCTTGTAGCAGGAAGTGAAATGGTACCAGAGCCTGGCGTCCTGCTGCCCGATGGCCTTCGGCGTTGGCAGGCGAGCACGATGGTGTCGAAGAACCAGGTCGTGTGCCCCAGATTCCATGCCGGCGGGCCGACCTCCGGCGCAGACTGGTCGTAGTACTCGGCGTCACCCTCCGGGCACTGCACCATCTGCAGGCTGCGCTGACGCACGCGTCGGTATCTGGAACTCAGTGTTGCCAGAGTGATCCTCACTCTCGTCCCGGTGGGCTACAATTGCACGAACGAAGCAGAGAACTCAGAATCTGCGGTCCGGTCAAGGCCCGACATGGCCGGGAGGCTACGATCGTGTGACGGTCACAGGCCTTGTGTGGGATCTTGCAGAGGAAGCCGGCGCACAGCGAATTGCCACTTCTGAGCGACGGTCGGTGGCTGCGCGCGAATCCCTCCGTTCAACACGCGCCTTATCGGTGGCCAGTCCTGCAGCCCATACCAGGAGATTGCCGCGATGACTCGTGCTGTCACAGGGGTCCTGTTGACTGCCGCCCTCACCGCCTGCGGGCAGAGCGCCGACTCGAGGCCAGCCCCCGAAACACAGCCGTCGCCCGTCACCGATGTCGAGCCTGTCGGCGCCCTCGGCGACCATCACGTGATCTATGTCCCGACCTACTCACATGTCTCCCATGGCGAGAATCGTGTACAGCGCCTGATGACGACTCTGTCGGTTCACAACATCAGCTTCCGCGAGTCGATCAATATCCACAAGGTCAGGTACTACAACACCCAAGGGCGTCTGGTCCACGACTTCGTGAAGAAGAACATATCACTCAGCCTGATGCAGACCTACCAGGTGCAGGTGTCGATGAATGACACGACCAGCCTGGGTGCCAACTTCCTCGTGGAGTGGGAGGGGGCCGCCGGTGTACCTGCTCCCCTGGCCGAAGCGGTTCATGTCGGCGTGTCGACGAATTCACGCCGTAGGGTCGCGTCCCTCCGCCTGTATTTCGTGGCGGGAACGGCCGCAATGGGGGCACGGGTCTCCACCAGCCGCGCTGCGTCGTGCCGCTGTCATGATGGTTTGTACATCGGCGGCGCTCAGACCGAAACGCTTCACGAGCTCTTCGATCTCCGCCTCTTCCTGCGAGGACAGGATTCCGTCAGCGAGAGCACCCTCGATGCGGTCCTCTATAGTGTCGCGACTACGTTGCAGGGCGGCGGAGAAGCCAGATGCAAGGATGCCAGCGGGAAGGGCGACCATGCCCACACTGATCACGGCGATCACCCCTGTCATGACCTTTCCGGCGGCCGTAACGGGAACGATGTCTCCGTAGCCGACCGTCGTCATGGTGATGATGGTCCAGTACATCGTGGCCGGGATCGACGAGAAGGCATCAGATCCGGGATGGGCATCGCCCTCGACGATGAAGGCGAGGCTAGAGGCAATCACCAAAAGCATGAGAAGCACGAACATGGCGGCACCGATCGTACGTCCCTCCTGCCGCAACACCTGGAACAGCAAATTCATTGACCCGGAGTAGCGCGTGAGCTTGAAGATCCGCAGCAGGCGCAGGACTCGCAGGAACCGCAGGTCGACGGGGATGAGCAGCCCCAGATAGAACGGGAGAATGGCGAGCAGGTCGACGAGGGCCATCCATGTGCGCATGAATCGAAGACGGCCGATGACGGGATGCCGATATTGATCCTGCCAGGGCTCGTCTACTGCGGACCAGACGCGCAGAGCGTACTCCATGCTGAAGACGCCAACGGAGAAGATCTCGAAAGCGTGAAACCAGGAACCCCAACGGTCGCTGATCGCTGCCACCGATTCGAGGATCACGGCCATCACATTGAGGGAGACCAGCAGGATCAGCCCGATGTCGAAGCAGCGAGTCCAGGCATCCTCCTTGCGACGTGAAAACAGGATATCTGCCGTACGTCGACGGGCGCGTTGGCAACGGGATTTCGACGGTGGTCTGGTGAGCTCATTCACGGGAAGCTGGCCCCCTTTGATAGATTTCTCGTGGCACCCTTGAGCCACGTCCTGCGATCACACGATCGAACTCAACGCCAAATATAGTGGTGTATTCCTGGTGATGTAGGCTGCGCAGTCGACCCCCATAAGTAGGCCTGACGTCGTCTCCAGCGTGTCAGAACATGTAACTCACGCCCAGCCTTGCGCGCCTTGGATTGCCTGGTGTGAAGTGCAGTTCAGAGACCGGTTCGTCCTCTGCGGGCAGGCGTGACTCGGTGTCGAACTGGGCCTCGTTCCATTCCGAGTCGAGCAGGTTCTCGAGCGACAGCTGCAGGCGCCAGCGATCAACCTGGTAGCCGATGTCAGCCTGAAGGAGGAAGTGACCCTCCGCTGTTACGCTGTCATCTTCATTGGCGGGACGATCACCGATCAGGCGATACCGAAGGCTGAGGTCCAGCCCACCGGGATGTCGGGCCGCCAGGCCGCCCTCAGAGGTCACCCGGGGTGCCAGCGGGATCTCGTTGGCGTCGCTTGGTTCATCCATCAGTTCACCCTGCGACAGGGTGATATCCATGTCTGCCCAGAGCCAATCGCGCAGTTGTGCGCGAGCCTCAAAATCCAAACCGACGCGCTGTGTGCGGCCACTGGGCTCCGTCATGCCGCCGTCACCGACATAGACGAACTCTTCCTCCAGGCGCAGCCACCAGAGTGCAGTACTCACATTGATGCCGCGTTGCCAGCGCGAGCGTGCACCCACTTCGGCGCCGACGGCCCGGGGCAACAGGTCGGCGGACAGGTGACCCGAATCGATGTTCAAGCGACCCAGCGCCGACACAATCTCCTCATCCGTTGAGAGTCCGCCTCGAAGGCGGCTGGCGATCTGCTGCGCACGCCGATCGATGACGACGGCACGCGCATCGTTGGAGTGAAAGCCGCTGCCAGCATTCAGGAAGAGATCGAGGTGAGTCGACGGGGAGTAGACCAGGCCCAGTTTCGGGCTGAGGATTTCTGCCTGGGCGGCACCACTGGCATGAGGAAGCTCAGAGGGCTGGCCCTCGAGCCGGTCCTCCACATTAAACGTGAAATAGTCGGCCCGCAGGCCGAGGATCAGGCGGAGGGAGGGATGCAGGAAGATCTCTTCCTGGCCCCACAGATAACCGTTGCGTTCGATGACGCGTGAATCGACCAGCGCGGTCTGGCGAACTCGCTCCGGACTGTGCCAGAGGGACACATCGGCATTGTCCGCGCGCAGTCCGCCACCGAAACGTGTGTGGGTAAGACGGCCGACCAGATCGTGGTAGAAGGAAAAGGTGTTCTCAACGCCGAACAGCACGCGATCATCGGTCTGCTCGATCATGTCTCCTTCGACCGGGTGATCGAGAAAGAGAGTGAAGTTCGAAAATAGCTTGAAGTCGTAATAACTGGCCCAGATTCGAGACGTGAAATTGGAGTTTTTCGCACCGTGTGATCGGAGCGTGATGTTCAAATTCTGGCGCCCCGTTGTGCCACCTTCCAGGTCATCGAGTGAACCAAAGCGACTGATGATCCCGGAATCGACAGCACGCTGCGGAAGCTGTCCCGATGCGGTCCAGGCCGAAGTGAAGCCACCGGCGTCGATCATCAGAGAGGTGCGCTCTGAGAGGTGGGTGTGGTACTTGGTGAATACGTTGAGTCGTCGCAGGCCCTGCGGGTCGGCGACGGGGCCGTCAGTGCCGTAGTATTCGCCAGCGAAGTAGACCGTGTTGTCCGGTTCTTCCAGGGGCAGCTGGTAGAGAAGCGTGGTCTTGCGGGTGGCAAAGGAACCCGTTTCGAACCGGAGCAGATTCTCCGGCAGATGGCTTCGTGTCCGGAGAGCGACGGCCCCCGCTGTAGCAAGATTGCCGAATTGCGTGAAGTACGGACCCTTGTGAACATCGAGTCCCTCGATCACATCGGGGATGACAAAGTGCAGATCCGCGTAGCCCTGACCGTGGCCATGAGAGACCATGTTGACCGGCATTCCGTCCACAGTGATGGCTACATCCGTGCCATGGTCGGCGTCGAAATTGCGCAGGTAGATCTGTTCCGCTTTGCCGCCACCGGCGTGCTGCGCGATAATCAACCCGGGCGCCATCTGCAGCAGCTGCTGCGCGGACTGCTTGGGGCGCACAGCCAGGTCGAAAGCGCGCACGGCACGCGACGAAGCCGCGGACAGGGGGCGATCTGCACGAACCAGCATCTCTCCGAGGTGGATGGGCTTCGGAGCAAGGCGTACGTCGAGAGCATTTACGCCATCGGACAGGTTCATTCGCCGTGAGAGGGTTTCGTAGCCGAGCAGGGAAAGGTCGATCTGGACCGGCCCGGTGTTGAGTCCGCTCACCGAATAGTGGCCGCCGAGATCAGCCTGGGCCCCCTTGCCGGTGCCCACGACCACGATGGTGGCTCCCGGAAGCGGTGCGCCAGACTCGGCGTCGACGATGTGACCGAAAATGACGGCCCCCGAACCCGCATGGGCCGGCTTGGCGACAGAGAACAACCACAGAAGAGAACCGCACAAACGGAACAGGGTCATTGCTGAACTGACTCCAGAAGAGGACGATCGCCGGGGATATATGGCGCGAGAAGGATTTCGGACCGCGGCGTAACCTGCGAGAAACCCGACGACCAAACACCGGGTTGGATCCATGGGAATATTCCCGGCCCCTAAAATCGCCGCAAATTCCTGTAGGAACAGGGCCAGTGGTTGAGCGACGACGGAGGTCGGGGCGTGGTGGGTCAGAGCCTCCTGCCGCTGATGGTTGGGATCGCCCCTGCCCTACGCGTAGACGATCTGGCGGATGTCGTCGCCGGTGATGCGCACGGTTTGTCCGTCGATGCGCTCTGCATGTGTGACCCCATCATAGCGGTCGACATCATGGGTGTGGAAGTAGCGCTTTTCAAGTACAAAGGGGCCCTTCCATACGAGCGGCGCCACCGGTGTGTCGCGATGCGCCTGAAGCGCGGCGATCGCACCGGCGCGGATCAGGGCCCGCGCTTTCTCTTTCGAAACCGACACCGCTGACTCTCGGGACAGGCCCTTCTTGACGGCCACGGTCGTGATGCCCGGAATCAGCGCCTCGGCTTCGGCACAGGCATCCTCTTCGCCGGTCAGGTAGATCATCGGCAGACCCATGGCGCCATGATACAGTGCCCATTGGGCGATTTCGCCGATGGGGTTGCCGTTGAGCGTCAGCCCATAGATCGAACGGCTGCTCTGGGTGTGGTTCAGATTGCTCGTCGCGACGCCACTCATCGCGTGCTGTCCGATGATGGCCGTCACGTCGTAGTCCTGCAGAACCGAGTCGCGCACGGAGCGGGGAGCAGGAGGCCTACCGTGCAACATGCGAGCTTCGGGGTGCATATCCTCGAACCAGAGTCCACCCGGACCATGCCCGTCGATGATCAGCACGTCCTCTGCGCCGGCCTCGAGGAAACCGTCGACGGCGGCATTGACCTCGGCCATGGCGAGTCGACGTGCAAGAATGTGGTCGCGGCCCTCCGGGTACGTTTCCTGTGAGAACGAGGTGACCCCGGCGGTCCCCTCCAGGTCAGTCATCAAGGCGATTTTCATGAACTTCAAGATAGGTACATTGTCACGATGATGGTATGTCGATCGCGACCGTTTCCAGCAAAGGCCGTCGCTCTTCGAGCCACAGAAATAGAGTGGTGAATCGGCTCCGGGTTGTCCGATGCCAATCTGAATGCTCTCGTCAGACTCGACTCGTCACCACTTCCATCTTCTTGTCGCATCGACGTCGATGGGCTCGACGAGATGGGTCGATGTTCAAGCCTTATCAGTAGTGTGAGGCCCTCTGGTGAGAGTCACTCGCCACCGCTGAGGATTCCCGTCACCGAGGCGATGGCGACGACGCCAAGTAAGATGACGGCGAGATAGAGGCCGGCCTGGCTGGCGGCCTCTTCCTTTGTTTCATCGATTCGTGGTCGATCCATGGTGTAACCTCCCGGCTTCCGGTACCCTACAGATCTCCTTCATACGATGTCAACGATGAACCCTGTATCCAAGGCGGCACACCGACCCATCTCAGCGCAGATCCTCGAAGCAGCCCCGCCACTGCAGGCTCTTGTACACGTGGGTCAGCTCTTCGCCCTTTGAGATGGGCCGCAGTGCGNTGATCTCGAAGGTGTCGTTTTCGAAGTCCCGGTGCATCTTCGTGTTCGGGGTCTCAGAGCAGTTGTAGAAAGTGGAGCACCCCGAGCCGACGGCCCATACCGTGCGGTCTTCGCTCCAGGTGAACACGTAGGGGCTCGAGTTGCCGTCGAAGGCGGCTGGAAGTCGACGAACAATACCGCGCTCGACGACCTCTCCTTCACCGATGTCNCAGGCGGCGAACGCCCCTGCGCCCTTGTCGCTCGACTCCGCTACGAAGACCTTGGAACACTGAACCAATCCTTGCATGACTTCTCCGGTCATTTGTCCTGGAGCACGGTTGTGACGCAGTACGGCCCGTTGTATCGGGTGGGTGAGTCGGGCCGACACCACCTCAGGTGAGCGCGGCCGCCTCTGGGCGGATCGTCTCGAGGAGGGCCACCTTCTCGGTGGCATCCATCTCCTTGTCGCTGACTCGCGAAAGGCCTTCGGCGATCGAGCTGTATCGTTTGGACAGATCCTGGGAGAGGGTCGATGCCTCCGGCAGATCGTCGGCGATCTCGGCGAAGTAGGCAGCTGCCATCGATCGGCACTCCGACCACACCGTCGCATTCCACCAGTTGCCGTGGCTGTCGCCGGCGCCCGCTTTGACGGCATCGATGAGGCGGGCGTATCCGTAAGGGCCCATGCCGTAGCCGGGGCCCGTGTGTTGCACCGGATGCTCCCACAGGTGGNCGGCATACTCGAGGCTGGCCAGGATCACCTCCAGGCGTGATGCAGGTCCGATTCTCTCGTAGCTGAAGAAGTTTACATGGCACTCACCACCGAACTACGTCCACGTGCCGGAAGACAATCGCCTGGGTGGGAAGTCCTTGTTGTGCGGATACCAGGGCTGGGCGGTGTCGAAGCCGGTGTCGTCGTAGCCGGTGATCAGCTGGTTCTCCATGTTGAGCAGCGAGCACGGACTGTCCTCGTCCATCCGTTCCCTGAGCGTCGCTTCCAGTTTGCTCCGCGCACCGATCGGCGACTGATGGGAGAAGAACCCGTGGTCGGTGCGCTCGATCCCCAGATTCCGGATGAGGCGATCAAGGGATCCAACCTCCCAGCAGTAGGGGCCACTCGGACACAATTGCTCGTGGATATTGATGACGAAGGCGTGCCCGGAGCCGCCAAAGAGGGTTGCGTTCGCTGGCTTCGATCCTGAAATGGTCGGCGACACCTCGAAGGACGCCCAGCAGCGTCGTGTTGAACGGTGACTGCTTCAGATTCTCGAATTTCATGATCCGATCCCCTGACCTGACATACGACTCACCCGACTCTCTCGTANACTAGACAAACCCGCTTTCGTGATGCCATTCTGCGACGTGCCCCCATCTGGGGCAAGGGTAATGATGGGGACTGCGAGGGCTGCTCGAGTAGCAGCGGCGGCGGTGGAGTTGCCCCGGTTGGATCAGTAGCACATCGGATGGCACACGCCATGTCGCGACGCAGGGCAGTGGGGCTGGCGCTTCACGCTGGTCCTGTAAGGGGGGCCTGTCCGCCCCATGGATCGGATCGGGGTTGCTGTCTATNCAACCCCTTCGCGCAGATCGAGCCTATCTGCTCATCCGTGACCTCAGCTTCTTCAGATCCATCCGCAGATATCTCCAAGTCACTTTCGGCCCTCGCGTGAACAGCAGTCGGCCGCGAGCGCTGGAATTCAGCAAAACACTGCGTCGACTTCCCCAGGAGAGTCCGCGTGCCCTTCGGTGCAGGCTCTCTTGCTTATCGGGGGCATACACAGGAGACGGGTTGGCCGTGTCACCGTAGAAGTTGATATCGGATGTAAGATCCCCGTCGTCGCTGGGCACATAGTATGAGACGTGGATGTAAATCCCCTGATCGATGGCCCAGTCGAGGGTGCGAGCGTCGGTGTCATAGTCAGACCCGGGTAGACCCAGGATGATGTATCCGGAGACACTGTCAAAATGTTCGCGAGCGATGGCCAGACCACGCTCAAGTTCCTCGACAGTTTCTCCCTTCTTGATGGTTGCGAGAACTTCGTTGTTGCTGCTCTCGATGCCGAAACCCACAGTCCTGCACCCAGAGTCAGCCATCGCCTTTGCCGACTTCTCGGTAAGCCGGTCAGCTCTCAAACCATTGGTGCACGCCCACTCGATGTTGTATTCGCCAAAAAGCTCGGCCACAGCGACGGCGTGGTTTTCTCGCAGATTGATGCAGTCATCGATGGTCGTCAGGTAACCGACATTGTACTCGGAGACGGCACGATCGAGTTCGGATCGGATGTCTTCGATAGGCCTCGGTTTCCAGCCGCGCTCTCGTGCATCACAATAGGTGCACTTGTAGGGGCAACCGTGGCTGGTCATGAGTGCGTAGGGCCACTCTCCGCTTGCCCACTTGCTCTTGAAAATCGGAAACGAACTGAACAGGTCATATCGCGGCACGGCAGGAAGCTCCTCGACGTGCAGATTCTCGCGCCACGGCAGAAACTTGTAGCAGCACTGCACATCGATCGGCGTCGTCACTGACCGAGCCTGAGGAAATCTCTCCAGCAATCTCTTCGCCTCAGACCACGAACGAGACTGCACCGACGCGAAGACCTCAGCGTCGTCCGGTGCCTCGATATCGGACTCCGGATCTGTGTTCCAGTCGATGACNGGCGCCTCCCACAGAGCGCTCAGATATCCGAGGGGCAAACAGGGGATGTCGACGTTGCCGCCCTGTATGGGATTAATCAGAAGTTTCATACGTCTGCCATCTCTTTGAGCTTGCTCTCACACTCGAATGTCGGGCAGTCAGCACATCCAGCATCGTACATGCCTCCTTCTCGCAGCGACTTTCTCAGCCCTCGATACCGCTCTCCATCCCAGATTTCCTGAAAAGACTGTTCGAAGACATTGCCGAGGGCGTGCTCACGCTGTCGGTCTCGTTCATTGTGCTCATTGGATGTGCAACAGCGGATCACAGACCCGTCTACGAAGATGAATGGCTGATGCCACAATGTGCATTTCTTGGCGTTTGTCTTTGCACGNTGCATCTTGCGATTCCACCGGATGTTTACTTTCTGANTTCGTCCGATTTCGTTGACGTGTGCTCTCTCATCGTCACTGACATCGTACTTTTGTCCGATGATCTTCGGGAATTCTTTCAGCAGTTCAGTGAACGTGATCGTCACTGCCTGCTTCTGCGCCAGTCCCCGCACCATCTTCACATAGTCACCCATTTCATGGGCATTCTGTTTCTGAATGATGAAGTGATAGCTCACCTCGGGTAACCGTTTGTTGTATTTGTCCTTGGCTCTGTGGAGGCCCTCAAGGTTCGCGTAGACCTCTTCCCACTTCGCCCGCACCCTGATGTTCTCATAGGTCTCTTTNGTACACCCGTCAATGGAGGGCTGAATGCGGTTCACTCCCATCTTGACGAGTTCTTCAGAGAGATCAGGAGTGCATCGGTGCATGGCGTCGTAGAGTTCGTAGTACACTCCGCGCCTCTTCGCTTCACGTACCATGTCGATGTAGCGGGGATGCAGGAAACTCTCACCAATGCCCGTGAAATCGACCCAGCGCAGTTTTGGGAACTGATCGAGAATCGATACGAGCTTTTCGTATGGCATCATCACCTGGGGCTCATCCCAGTAGGTGTGCTCACACATGGTACACCGAAGATCACACGTCGTCGTGATCTCGACCTCTATGTAGGGAGGGTAGGGGGCATACTTGTTCAGTAGCCAGGCGACGGGTCTGGAGTGAACGCCATAGAAGGCCCTGAAGACGGTGTAGTTGTATGCCATGCCCAGGCCTTGCTCACGGAAGTTTGCCCAAAGCGTGTACAGCTGCTCGTTCAGGACACCCATTCTTCGCTCCTGTTGATCTTTATTTCCATGCGTCCAAATCTTCCGGATATGTGACGTTGAGATAGTCGCCGGTAAATCGATTCACTNGAAAGCTGTGTTTGGCCATTCCCCGACCCAGCGCATGCTCCATCCCGCCTCCCTCACGGAAGAACTCGAGATCTGATTCGTCGAACCAGTAGCAGCCCAGGCCTAACAGCGGCTTCTCGATGAGAGAGCCCATATTTCCCTCGCTGTCCAACCCGACAGCATAACTTCTGAAGAACTCTCCCGATCCCTCTTTGACGCCTACGCCACGAAGACACGTCGTCTCAAATTCTCCGTCAAACAGGCAATCACCCAGCGATAGAACGAAGGGTGTCTCGACATGGCTTCGGGCACGCCAAAGGCTCGCTCCCAGCGTCTTTTCCTCTGTTTGGACGGGAATCCAGTTGACTCCCAACCCGTTCATCAACGCGGCGATTTCGGAACCGAATTCGTTTAGAACTATTACGTAAACGTCAGATTTCCAAAAGTCAACAACCTGCTCGAGTAGCGTCTTCCCATTTTTCGTTTTCAGGAGGCACTTGGGCAGGGACTCAGTGAGCCCGCTCATCCGTGTACCTTGTCCAGCTACTGGGATGATGCACGTTTGATGGCGCATGCATAGACCTCCAACAGGTTCTTTTTGATCTCGGGCAGATCTGGACCACGACTCGGCTCGGCGTCGATGTCGAGGGCGCGCAGGATTTCCTCGGCGAAGGCTTGGGGTTGCCCGGGTGGGGCAAAACCGGCATTCGTGTATCGCTCGGCCGTCTCTCTGATCCCGCCGACGTCACTGGCGACGATGTTCGTCCCTAGACAGGCAGCTTCGACGATGACGACAGGACCTGGATTCATCCACAGGTCAGCGACGACGAGTACCTGTGCGGCAGCGATCGATTCAAGCGCCTCCTGGCGGGAACTGGCGTGAATCACCTGGAAACGCACCTCGGGACGTTGTGCACGTACAAGCTTCTCCGCAGCCTGAAAGACACCGCCACCTTTGATCATGGGTTGGCCACCGACAAAGGCNACGAGATTCCGATCCTTTTCGACGCTCACNTTGGGTAGCGTGATCGGCAAGGGAATCACGTGTGTCGTCGTCTGCTCGCCCTTCGGCAGGCCGATTCCACCGTCGAACAGCAGCTGTTGCGAGTGAGAGGACAGGGCGATGATGGCATCGAGTTGTCCCATCCATTTCCGCATGCGAGTCTGCCGACCCAACATGGGCAGCTTGGCGATGGTNGGCAGTCGGACTCCGNTGGGGTTATAGCAGGTGAGTCGGCACTCATCTGGTCTGCAGTCGTCGTCGTGAAGACTGTCCCGGGGACACAAGGGCCAGTAGTCGTAGCAAGACCAGACGACAGGAACATTCTGGGCCTTGGCCGCTGCGATGGCGGCGGTACCGAACTCCTTAAAGTTGTGCAGATGAACGATTTCCGGATCATGCTGCCTGATCACTCGACGGATCTGCGCCTTCTCGGCTGGCAGGCAATAGCCACAGATGGTTGCTCCCGCCTGCACTGCCTTGCCCGGTTTCTGACTTCTGAAGACAGGGCCACCGACGAGATCGGCAATCGACTGCGCCGCCTCGAAGGCCCCTCCGTAGGGCGGGTGATCACACAAGTGCAGGACCTTCATATCTCGATCCGTCGCGTCTCAGTCTTCATGATCCAGGCATTGAAGTGTGCTCCGCCGACCATGAGAATAACGCCGATTCCATAGATAAGAACGCGTGTCCAGAAGTCATCGAGACCCGACTGGGCAATCCAGATCACAACTTCGTTTCGCAGCAACACAGCGACGATGATCGTGAACGCCATCATTTCGATTTTTGCGTAGGAATCCCAGCCCAGGATCTTGAACATGAATCGGATGAATTTTCTCAAAATCCGTGCAACTACTCCTTAGGAGGGGATGAACCATCCGTACCCGCGTGCCATGCAGCAGAAAGCTGATCGAACGCCGTATTCCGCACTGGCACCGATAGGCCCACTTTCTCTGAAGGAAAGTCGGTCTGAAGTCGCGAGATGGGAAGGTTNATTCGGGACTGACTGAACTGGTTAAAGATAGGGATTTGGCGGTTAGAGAGCCAGTTCATTGGCACGCTGCAGATCTCTTTCCTACGATGCTCCCTGAGCCAAAAGCATCACACCGCGGCGCCGATATTTCTGCTTGACGATTCTCCCAGATCGTGGGTACATACGCAGATCGTGGGTACATACGTCTGTCGTAAGGTTTCGCTCTCTCTATTACAGGAGCTCTTAGATGCACCGATTCGTACGAACATTCTTTGTAGGCGCCGCCCTCGCAGTCACTTTGGGCGTGCCGGCCAACGCCGAGGTTGGGCTNGGAACCGANGTCGTGAGTCGTTATGTGTGGCGCGGCGCTGATCTTGGCAATGCTGCCGCCGTTCAACCTTGGATTTCTTACGGCAACGATGCGTTTGAGGTCGGTGCGTGGTCGTCGTGGGCCATCAACGATGGTGGGGCGAACGAAAACGATCTCTACGTGTCCTTTGGCGCCGGCCCGGTCGGAATTACGGTAACCGACTACTTCAACCCCGCCGAGGCTCCTGCCGACTTCTTCGACTATTCGGATGATGCGGGCGNTCACATCATCGAAGTCACCGGGGCCCTGGACCTGGGTGTGGTCAGCGTTCTGGGAGCCATCAACCTGCTGGGCGACGATGAAAACTCCATCTGGGTGGAGGCGTCGCTTCCGCTGGAGATGTTGACTTCTGACGATGTTGAGGTGGGCCTGACGGTGGGCGCCGGAAACGGCATTTACACGACAGATACCGATCCGATGGTGGCGAGTGTTTCGCTGGATGTCGCAAAGGACGACTGGTTTGGCAGTTACATCCTCAACCCTGATGCGGAGATCACCTTCCTCGTCATCGGCAAGAGCTTTTAGAGGGTGCGTGCAGACCGCGGGTGGTCATCCTGGGCTCCCGCGGCCTGTGCTGCCCCGCCCGGTGACGGGAGACGGGGAGCAAGGANTGATCTTCCATGCGCAAAGGATTATTGTGAATTCCAATACGGACGACCTGGGCACTTTCGGTCTGGATCTTGGCCCGAATGTCGATATCGCCCTCGGCGACGCCGGTGTCATCAATGCGGNTGTCATTGTTGGAATTGCAGGTGATGCAAAAGCCGACGACGTCGGTCTGCTGGTCAGTCTGATCGCCAGCTTCTGAGAAGCAGGAGTCAGGCGCCGCCTGGTCCACAGTACCTAACACAAAAGAAGCGCATANGCCCCGGGCGTGTGCGCTTCGTCTGTTTCAGCTTGCCAGACGCAGGACAGACTCACCATAATGAGTCCTCATCGTTCTCATCCACGCCCATCGATCAACCAGGCCAGCAATCATGCAGATCTTTCATCGCTATGCAGAGCTTCTCGAGCGACTCGACGCCAAGGGTCATTCCTATGAGATCCTGGGATGTGCTCCCGATGGCCAGCCACTGGTGTGCGTCCGCACCGGAGGTGACAAGACGCCGGCGATCTTCATCAGTGCGGGCAGTCATTCGACGGAGCAGGCCGGGGTCAGCGCCGCAATGGAGTTGATCGACACGTTGGATACGGAACATCAGGTCTACATTATCCCCTGTCGTGATCCCATCGGCCTGAATGGATTTGCCTATGCGCTCAGTTTGAGTCTCGGTGAGGAGCCGCAACTGGCCGACAAGGAGGCCGCTGTCGAACTGCTGCGGGCGAGGGGCGAGGTATTACACGAGGAGGAGGATCTGCTCGTGGCCCTCATCGGCGAGCATGGTTACTTCAGCCGAGTGCGGCACGGGTGGTCGGTCGAGCGGGCGCCGGCGTTAGAGCCACTGCGGGGGCGCCGGGTCTACTGTATGGCAGGGAGCGAGAAGATTGAGGG
The DNA here is from genome assembly GCA_002712305.1 of Gemmatimonadota bacterium. GTDB lineage: Bacteria > Latescibacterota > UBA2968 > UBA8231 > UBA8231 > UBA12574. The sequence goes on from PATE01000038.1 coordinate 26,433, forward strand.
GTCAGCGATGTTGCAGCGGGCCTATTCGCTGATCGTCGACCCGGACGGGCAGATTCTGCACATCAACCGTTTCCACGACACGGCCTGGGCGCCAGTGGAAGCGCGGGTCACNCGTGACCTGATGGCGCAGGTCGATCCGGCGTTGACTCTCGATCTGCACGAGCACGGCCGCGATGGCTTCTGGTTCTCCGCGCGCCATCAAGGCACAGACGACCACCAGCAATGGGAGCAACGCATGGCTGACGCGATCATCGGTGCCGTCGAGGTGGCAGGCACCCAGCTGATGCCCGACGACTATCTGCCCGGTTCCTTCTTTACCAAGACCCGCAACAGCGTCTACTGGCTCGATCCTCGCAAGCGTGGCGAGGGCTTCAACCTATCCGATTTCGCTGCCCTGAAGTACGGCCCCGCTTTCACTGTTGAGACGGGGATGCCGACGGGCTTCGCCAACCGGGTTTCCGCGTCTTTGCTGGCGGCTCGCACGGCGATCGGGGTGTTCGAGCAGCGGTATCTATAGTGCCATCGCGGGACGAAGTTGAGGGACCAAACGTCCTCGTACTGGGTGGCATCAACATGGGCCTGATCACCAAAGCGGCTCGAGGACCCGAACCTGGAGAGACGCTGCGTGGAGAGCGCTTCTATACATCACCCGGCGGCAAGGGTGCGACCCAGGCCGTCGCGGCGGCGCGGATGGGGGGGCGAGTGCGAATGGTGGGAAGAGTCGGCGACGATCTGTTCGGGCCGGTGCTGCTGGAAGCTCTGCGGTCCAATCAGGTGGACGTAGAGGGGGTCGCGGTAGATCCTGATTGTGCCTCCGGTGCAGGGGTCATCATCGTCGACGAGACCGGTCAGAACCGGGTTCTGGCAACGTACGGGGCGAATCTCCAATGTGATGACATGCAGTTAGCCCAAGTCGAAGCGTCTCTCGACTGGGCCGACGTGCTCATGCTCCAAATGGAGATTCCCTTCGATGTGTCGCTTGCCGCTGCAGCCCTGGCCACGGAACGGAACGTAACCGTGCTCCTTGACCCCGCACCCCCGGGTCAGATTCCGCTGGACGTCTTCCCGGCCTTCGATATCATCACACCCAACCAACACGAAGGACAGTTCCATACCGGAGTAGAGGTCAGCGATCCCGAATCCGCGAAGCAGGCTGCACAGATTCTGAGGGAGCGAGGGACGCGGATTGCCATTGTAAAGATCGGTGAACACGGGGTTTACTTTTCGTCCTGCGACAGCAGCGGGTTCATCGAAGCCTTCGACGTCAATGCCGTCGACACGACCTCTGCCGGCGATGCCTTTGGCGGTGCTCTCGCCGTGGCGTTGGGTGAGAGGCGTCCGCTGGAAGAAGCCGTCAGATTCGCAGCGGCTGCTGGTGCGCTCGCAGTCACTCGACCCGGCGTCCAGGACGCCATGCCCGCGCGGACTGAGGTGGAATCACTGAGCCGTCGTTAGATGACTTTGCAGTCCCCGTTGCTTCGAGAATCCGGTTCAGAACATGATATTCTATCGCCTGAGACCCTGAAGGAGAGTGTATGCAAGGCCCCGACTTTGATCGGCCCACGGCCGAGGTAATCGAACAGCTGTCGAGGGCAGGTACCGCCACACTGCAGGGCATTCTCAAGCGCATGGGCGTGCGAAGGGTTTGGATGCCGCTGTATCCACTGAAGTCCGGCATGAAGTGTGTTGGTCCGGCACTGACCATCCGCAGTGTGCCAGGGCGCGAAGATCTGACGCCAATCGCCTACGCGCCTGAGACCGCCTTTCCTGGCCATCCGGATGATGCCATCGATGCGATTCAGCCGGGCGACGTGGTGGTTCTCGATGGTCGCGGGGTCACCGACGAGGGACTCTTCGGTGACCTGTTAACCCTCAGAATGAAAACGCAGGGTGCAGCGGGCAGTGTCAGTGACATGGGTGTGCGCGATTCGAGCCGGATTCTCAAAATGGGGCTGCCCACCTTTTCACGTGGTCCCTGCAGCCCAGGTGGTTCCGTCTACAACGTCGATTTCAATGTCCCCATAGGTTGTGCCGGTGTCCTCGTCTGTCCCGGGGATGTGATCAGTGCCGACAACGACGGGACCATCGTGATCCCTGCCGCTATGATCCCGCCCATCGCCGAACAAGTGATGGAACACGAGGACCGCGAGGACTTTATCCGGATTCAGCTGGGCCAGGGAGCGCCTCTGCAGGGCCTCTATCCCATGGGCGAGGAGTGGGAGGCACGTTTCCGTGCCTGGCGCCTACAGGAACTGGGACGGTAGGATGTCAGGACACGCCATGAAGAGGCTCAACATCGCTGTGATCGGTGGGGGCAATATTGCACAGCAACACCTGCATGTCCTGAAGGATCTTCCCGAGATCGAAACCCTCACCCTGGTGGACACGGATGAGGAGACACTTCAACGGACCGGTGATCACTTTGAGATCGACCGTCGTCTGAGGTCGGTGGACGACCTGTTGAACATGGACAAACTCGATGCCGCGTTCGTGCTGGTCTCCGTGCTTGCCGTGCATGAAGTCGCAACCAGGTTTCTGTCCGCCCGGATCCCAACATTCCTTGAGAAACCGCCAGGTCTCCACACCTGGCAAACGCGGAAACTGGCCAATCTCGCCCGCGAGCGAGCGACACTCGCAATGGTCGGTGTGAATCGGCGCTTCTATTCAACCTGCATAGCCGCTCGTGAAGCAGCCCTGGAGGCGGGGCCGATTCAGACGGTCACCGTCGAGGCTCACGAGGACATCGAGAGGGTGCGGAATGGAACGAAGTTCCCTTCCGAGGTTCTGAATCGATGGAGTGCAGCAAATGGTATCCATGCGCTGGACATGATCCGCTTTTTTGGGGGTGACGTGAGCAACGTCACCGCTGTCAGGCACACGGTGGAAAATGAAATGCCGGACGCATGTGGCGCACTGATCGAATTCGAGAAGGGGGGCCTTGGGCGCGCTTCCATGGATTGGATCGGTCCAGGTGGACATCGGTTCGAAATCCGATCGGGCGGAATGACTCTGACCTCGTCATCGGGATATGGCACGATCACCGTAGCCGAAAGAGGCAAGGAGCCAAGGCTCATTGAATACGATGAGATCGATCGTCAGTACAAGCCGGGCTTTCATCGGCAGGACAGCACCTTCCTCAAGGGCGGTCAAACAGGCGAGCCACTGCCCTTTCCCGCATGCGATCTGGACGATGCGGTCAAGACGATGCAGTTGATCGACGACATATCGGGCACCCAGTAGTTGATGTCCTATCAGATCGCCCCTGAACGCGCCGGCTACGAACGGGATAGTTAGTCGCTTGTGGATATCCACGAGCATATTCCAAGCGATGGTGTCATATTTGGCCGTCCCCTGCAGTCATCCTGATACCATCGAATGCGGACAGAGTGAGTACACCGGACACATCAGAGACAGGCTCAGCGACTCGATACGACGCAGGTCTCATGATTCTCATCATGATCGCCACTGCGTATTACTTCGTGTGCCTCTTTCGCTCATGCATGCCCTACCTCGATAGATACGTGGCATATCTGACTTGATGATTCTGTCACTCATGGTCCTGGCGATCGTGCTCTCTCTCAGCGTCGGGGCGGGGTATCTGGTCACCAGGCCCCTGCGGCTGGGCGACGCTCCGGCCACAGATCGACTCTTCTTCTCCGCCGCCGCCGGTCTCGGAGTGATCTCGTCGCTGATGGCGATTATAGGTGCTCTCGATGCGTACAATCCGATCGGATTTGGCTTCGGGGCCATCTTCCTGATCGTTGGGGGTGGACTGGGCCGCTCTGCCTGCATCGCGGACCTGCGGGTGATCGGCGATGGGCTGCGCACGGCGATTTCGGCATCGACCACATCGAAGGTTCTCTTCGGGCTCATCCTCTTTCACTGGGGCGTTTTGCTCTTTGCGGCCTTCTCACCGGTCTACGGGTATGACGCCCTCGACCGGCATCTCTCGATCGCAAAAGAATACGTCCATGCCGGTGGTTTCATACCGCTGACCCACATTTGGGGAGGTGACTTCCCCAATCAAGGGGTCATGTTGTACACCCTTGCCCTGGTCCTGGGCGATGACCGCCTGGCGCAGATCACGAACGTCTTCGCTTTGACCTGTGGGATGTTGGGTGTCTTCGTGCTGGCGCGACCCCTCAAGTCAGTGCCACTGCGCCTGGGGGCCAGTCTGGTCGTGCTGAGTCTGCCCGCTGTAACTCAGTACGTTGCCTCACCGTATATCGATGTCTATGTGCAGGTCTGGATCCTGGCCGCATGGCTGGCTCTGGGCAACTACGCCAATCGAAGCCATTCGAATGATCTGATTGCTGGGGGGCTCTTCGGCGGGTTGGCAGC